>CBFCYF010000018.1:0-19842 GCA_965602195.1 uncultured archaeon
GATTCCAGCAAAATATGGGAAACTATCGGAAGATATAAATCAGAAACAGGGTATGAGCCTAAGGTTGTGAAACATGTTGATGTTGAGGGTGTGCCCCACACACTTATCCGTGAAAGAATATCTGAGGGGAAGCTTGCGAGGATTTATTCCATCATACTTGAGAACGAGATTACCGGGAAAAGATACGAAGCTGCAGTAAAGGTTCCGAAGGAGGGATGGAGCGACTCAGAGATAGGGGAGATAGAAAAAGAGTTCAGGGTACAGGAAAAGGCTCATAACTGTGGGAGGGCATCAGAGCCCTTTTATGTAGATTTAAGGAAACAAGGGGAAGGCGGTACCGGGAAGATAGTTATGGAGGAGATTAAAGGCGAAACCGTCTTTAACCTGAGGAAAGATAATCCATCTATTGTCTATGATGCGAAACTCCAGGAAGAGATTGGGGAAGCATTAAATGACATCCATGAGGGGGGTGTTATTCACGGCGACTTGGACTTGTTTGTTACAGGGGCTGGATCAAACATTATGCTAACTGAGAGTGGAAAAATCGTTTTTATAGACTATTGGACCGGTAAACTCCTCAGTGAAGATGACCCAGAGTATATACAAGAGCAGGTGGATGAACTTAAAATCATTACAGCCCAGTATAAGAAAGGTTCTGAGGGAATCTACAGGGCATATATGGAGTCCGGAGGGTTTAAGAGGATAACGGATTATCTGATGAAACATCCTGAGCAGGTAGATGAAGTATGCGAACTCCTTCCAGAAGGATATGAGGAGGAGTTGCGTAAGTCATTGAGGATTGAATTAGAACCAGAATCCGATCACTCCCCGGATATTCTAGGCGGAATCTCAAAGGATGCCCTACTAAGAAAATTTGAAAATGCAGGAGTTCCCGTAGATATTGCCAGAAACTGTGCGGATGGGATAACAGAGAAATTCCCTCAGAGGAGATGGGTTACAATAACAGACAGGGTTATCCTAGCCCAAGAAAAAACCAATGAAAAGCTGGGTAGGTGGCTGTCACCCGCACATGTAATAAAACTTGCCGAAGACTACACCGAGGAAAGCATACCCGGCGTCATCGACAGAGTTGATGTAGCAATCGATGAAGCAAAAAAAGCAGGCATAGCGGACCTCTCAACCCGTCATTCGCTATTCATAGCTGAGAGATACTCCGTGGAAAAAATACCTGAGGTCATCAAGAGAATCGGGACATTTAAGAGGGAGGTGAAGAAGAAGACTAGGATAAAACTGTCAACCTATGACGCTATAGATATAGGAGTCAGATACCCTGAAAAGAAGATACCTGAGTTCATCAAGAGAATACGTTTAATAAGAAGCAATGCAAGAAAGGCAGGGGTAAGGATACCTCATTCCAGCATGATACTCATAGCCAAAAACCATTCCCGGAAAAGCATACCTGAAGTTATTAAGAGGATTGAGATAGCTAAGAAAAAGGCGAGAAAGATCAGGGTAAAGCTGTCAACCTATGACGCCGTATTCATAGCGGAGAGATACTCTGTAGAAAAAATACCTGAGATCATGGAGAGGGTGGATGTAGTCTTTAAAGAGGCAGAGGGAGCAGGGAGAGAAGTACCCATTCATTTCGCTGTAAACATGGCTGAAACCTGTTCCAGGGAGAAAATAGTGGAGGTCTTTGAGAGGTATCCTCTGGTTACTGAAGAGGCCGGGAAAGCAGGCATAAGGCTGCCGGACAGCGAGATTATGAAGATAGCTAAGGATCATTCCAAGGAGAGCATACCTGAGGTCATCGGGAGAATCAAAATAGTCTTTGAGAAGGCATGTGAGGCCAATCTGGAGCTGCCGGAATCCGAGGCCGTGCGCATAGGCAGGGAACAGTCAGAAGAGAACATACCAGGTGTCATTGACGATATCGTGGAGTTGAAGAAGTACGCAAGAGATGGATACGGTGTTCTGATATCCGATACCCATGCCTCACGCATAATCACCCGCAGCCGCAGGTGGAAGCCCAGACCAATAGACTGGAAGCTTAAAAAAATCATCCATCCCACTGCTTTGGTTGTAGATCCCTGGAAGGCAGCATCTATCCTCTCAAGGGACTTAGGCTTTAACGTGGAGGCAGTTGATGTCTCAATAGCTGTGCAGAGTATAAGTTGGAGGCAGAAGGACACCACCTATGCCAAGGTTAAAGATGAACTGAAGAGAATAAGGACATGGGGGGTGGAGGATAGGATAGGTATCGGGCTGGAGGAAAAAGCAGAGGAACTAAGGGATACAGCAAAGAGCTTACATGATCAAGGGATGATTGAGGAGGCTTTATTGTACAATGATCTGTCAGCCAGAATCTTTGAGAAGATAGGGATGAACGAGAAGGCAGCTGATACCTGGTCTTTCAAAGCAGCAGACCACTATATGATATCCAGAACACACACTGGGGCTGAGAGGGCAGGTTTGCTTGCGGAATCCGCTGAATGTAAACTGAAGGCTGCTGCATTATACAGGAAACTGGTTGCCGAGGAATCAACGTCAGGTGATTACGAGCAGGCGTTCTCTCATGTAGAAAAAACTGAAAAAGCCTTGGGGCTTGCGAGGAACGGACTCAATGAGGCTGAGAGCATCTATGATAGGGGAGGGGAATCTGCGAAGGCAGCTGAATGCAGTGAAAAACAGATAACATGCCACCAAATATTAGCTGACGTATATGTGGAAGTTAGTTTGGTAGAGGCTGCTGTAGGAGAATTATCTAAGGCAGCCGGGGGTTACTATGAATTGAAAGACACGGAGAGGGTTGTGGATTGCTGCGTACAGGCCCTGAATCTTCTGTCGGAGAGAAATCAGTTAAGTGAAGCGAAGAACTTTCTTGAGAGAGTAACCACAATCCCAGTGACCAGTGAAGACGACGGGCTGAGCATAGAGTACATGGTTGAGGGCAGGAGGAATGGTGAGATCGACGACGAGTTTCTTAGACAGAAGATATTGGAGAATCTTATGGATAGGAATATGTTCAGGAAAAACATCAGGAAATCAAGCCCGAAAACCATAAGCTACTCGAGTGAGGTCATTACCAAGGTACGCGACCTGCTTCGTGAAAACCGTGAAGTTTACGGGCCGCTTAAGAATCTAACAAAGCAAGTCAAGGATTTAACCAAGGAGGAACGTGAGGAACTGAGAGAGGAGCATGGGATCCAGATAGTCAGGGATTTAACCACAAAAGAATATGAGAAGCTAAGGGCGCAGGGGATCACCCCGATACAGTTCATCAGCCGAAAAAAGATCGATGGAATGGTCACGGATAGGGGAGATGAAATCGTGGCAACTTTCCAGGGGATTGTTGAGGGAGCTATGGTGCATGTCCTTGTCGTGAACAGATTCGGAGTGATACGTGTCGTAGGAGACGCGCCCCTGTACCTCGTATACGATGCATTGGGACATGAAGGATATCACATACTGAAGGATGCGCTCATAGGAGATAAATACAAAGAAGCAGAGGAAGATGCTGCAATATCAGACGGATACCATATACTCGCCCTGAAGGAAATAGCTGAGAAATTCAGCAACTTCCCGAAGCTTAAGGAAATAGTTCTCGCCATCATAAAACAGGAGCTAGATACCCTGAACACGAAATTCAATAAAAACTATAGCCCCGGTGAATTCAATGAAGACATCCTGGTCGGACTGGCAGACACAACCGGAGTCAAAAAAGAGTACCTGCAGAAAGCTCATAGTGAAATAATTCTTAGGTTAATAGAATCAAACCTCTCTGATCTCCCGGGTGTCACAGAAAAAGATGCCACAGAAAAGCTTGTGAATGTTCTGAAGGAAGTCGCCCTGAAGGGATGGGATATCCGGATGGACTGGGCGGTGGATAAACGGGCAAGGAAGTATGTGAAGGAGATGGTGCCTGAAAGTTACTGGAACAAACTCAGAGAGGATGGGGGTTCAGTGGAGGAGAGAGTTAATGATGTGGTGGAGGAACTTAAAGAGAAGCTGAAACTCAGGGAGTATAGAATCAGATCAGCGGAACTGTCAGGAGAACCGACGGATGAGGTAGTAAAGAACTTCCTTGACTATGCGAAAGATCAGTTGAGGAGTGAACTTCCCGACGACCGCGGGGGCTATTTCAAAAGACTTAATGTCAGGATATATGATTCACACAAAACATCCTATGACGTTGAGGTAATCAAAGACGAAGACAGGGATACATTCAGGCTTGTTGTTACCTACCATGAGACTGCAGAAGGTTTGGGGAAAGAGGAGTTGAGGAGGGGGAAATATAAAAAAGATGAGGCGTCAGGCATCTACTTCACCTTCAGTGATGACTTCAGCAGGTTGATAGAGCAAGCGGAAGAAGAGGCCAAGAAAAAGAAACCAAAGAAGATACGGGAAAAACCCGGCAAACCCAGCGAGGCGCAGCTGGATGAATTGTTTAATGATAAATTTAAGCTCTCTGAACTGCCTGAGGGACGCATGAAGGAATTCCTCAGGAAGGTGGAGGGTAGGATCAGAGAGCTTGTCGAGGAAGGCTTTTTCTACGGGAAGGTGCTGGAGGAGTTTCTGGATGACGTCGTAAATGTTGTGTCTGAAGAAGAACGCAGTGAAACATTAGGTTATGAATTTAAACTCAATCGCAGTAGAGATAAACCTAATGAAATTAGGGTGTATGTTGAAAGAAGATTCAGGTCCACTGAAAGCGGGGAGATGGCGACTGCAGGCGTTGATAGGCGATCAGTGACTCAAAGCACAAGGGCTTGGGAGGGTGCAGACTCCATATCGAAAACCATAAAAAGGAGGGGGCCATTCGCCACCATCCTGAACACGCTTAACTTACGAACAGATAACGCAGCTGTAATTCGCAGAAAACTCATCAGAAATTCTTACTATAATGGCTTCAGCCGGGAGAGAAAGGCTCGTTTTTTAGATGCCCTGGATAGTTTCGAAATTCATTTAAGGGAGGGGGGAGACACTGAGAGAGTTAGTAGGCGTGAGGGGGAAAGTCGTCCAACCCTTATGCCTCCGGATATGGGAAAGTTACCTAGATCGTTAAGTTCTGAGAAACTCAGGGAGTATGAAGAAAGTGGTATCTTCCGGGAGGTTAGGGATACAGTAACTGGGAACACCGGTTTCAGGGAGGTTATGGTAACCGATGAAACCCCTTATATAGAGACCGACCTCGCAGGAACACTCTACATCCCCCACACAGTCGTAGGTAATCTAGAGTGGCTCAGCAAGTTCCTGCCTGAGGAGGAATTCAGGCAGAGATTGATTGATATTGCAAGGCATGAATACGGTCACAGGGTAGGCCTAGACTACAAAAAGATAAGGGTGGCGGTTGAGAAAGGAAGTGAAGAAACCCTGAGAGAGATTGCAGACAGATACGGGATTCCACAGGAGGGGAACTGGAAGGAGAAATTAACCGAGAAGATAGAGGAGTATCAGGCGAACGCCCAGACCATGCTGGATTATGGAACACCAGGGGATTTCCTTGATTCCGTAGCCGCCTTGTCTGAATTCATGCTGCTGGTTTACTACGGCGAAGACGGGTTTAAGAGAGAGGTCAGCAGGGAATACCTACATCTCACCTATGCTGCAGTTAAGGATAAGCACCTGGATGATGTATTAAAGGCCTCCAAGGAACTTCATGAGATTAAAGAAGCAGAGCAGCGAGTGAAGGACATATTCCAATACTTCTTTAACGGCTTCACTATGAAGGTGCAGTTTATCTCCAGCATCTTAAGACTTCTGAAAAATGCTCCATCCACAGCTGAAGAAGAAGAGTATAATAAAATAGTGTTGGATGCTATCTCATGGATGAATAAGAAATATGGGCAGATTCCATTTGAGGATCTGAAGAAGAGCCCTTACCTGAAGGAATATGAACCCCTCTTTAAGATCAGAGATAAACTAAAGAAATTTGAGGAAAAAATTAACGTTGCATTAAAGAAGCAGGAGGTTTTGTTTAAGGTAGATGCAGGAGATATGGAGGCTGCTTTAAACGAGGGCATCTCACAGAAACGCAGCCCACAAAAACCAGATGCTTATACGACGATAGAGAGTATGTTTGAAGCCAACAAGGTTAAACTTACTATAAAACGGGTCACTAAGTCAGGGCAGGGATGGGAGATAATTGAGGGGGAAGAGAAAGGTACTGTCAAAAAAAGTTATGTTGTCAAGAAAAGAGATGGAGTGTTAAACATATACCTGTATGACAACGAATACTACGACGTTTATGCAAGCATTAAAATGTTTGCTAAAGCCGGAATCGGGGCGGAAGGAAATGAGTTCAAGAAAACCCTGATGAGGTATATGAAACTCATAGGCATGGAGTTTGGCACAGATAATATGGAGCGGGCTCTTAGGGAATACAACAGCAGAGAGAAGATCATAGAGTATGTTATCTGGGTGGAGAAAAATAAGATAGATCCCCACGTAGCCCCAAACTCATTTGATGAGAAAGCAAAAGAGCATTACGGAATCCTTGGCGTAAAGGTATTCGAGAACCTGGAGGAAGCAAGAGGTTACCTGGAGAGATTCGGGGGATTAATGGATTCAAAGGAAGTTCCGCTGAATAAAGGATTGATTCTTGTTGAGGGAGATAATGCTGTTGTGGAGGTTGTTGATGAAATCCAGGGTATAGAAGAGTGGCTGAATGAACATGGAGTTGAATTCAAGGTGGATGAACGGGGGGTTTACTCCATACAACCAGGGGATTACAAGGAAAACAAAAACAAGTTCCCGGAGGAGTGGATGGTAGGTAAAAGGATAAATATTCGACCTAATCTCTTTTCAGATGAGGAATTGGAGGTAGATATTAGGTTAGACGCTGCAGAAGATGAATCAGTATACGAACCCCTCAGGGAGAAGCCGTTGGGACTGCCTGTTGAGGAAATTGATGGATTAACAGAAAAAACACGAGATATGTTATCTGCAATGAAGGAGGAGGTTGAAAAACTAAAGGGAACCGAGTTCACAGAGAAATTGGAATTCCACCTCAATTGTGTCGTGTTTGGCGTGGATGAGGCGATCAGGTTAAACAATGGAATCCCCAAGATATTTGAGGGAGAGCTAGAGATTGAGGAGCTGCATGTTGACGAGATTATTAAATCAGTTATCGAAGAGAAGCATATAGAAAAGATAGCTGATCTCGATATACCTGAGGAATTACCTCCCATCCAGGGTGTTAGGGACAACATCTATGGGATATTCAAGGAGTTGATTCGAAATGCCAGGAAAAACAATGCAACGAAAATAAAGATTACTTGCATGGAAGAGAAAGATAAACTAAGTATCTCGGTTAGGGATAACGGTGACGGCATACTGGCAGACTATGAAAAAAAGATATTCAAGGAGGGTTATAGCACCACTGAAGGAGGAGGAGGCGAAGGTTTATCAGGCATATTGTTTGATGCGAAACGTCATGGCGGAACAGCATATGTAAGGAGAAATGAGGATATAGATGAAGGTAAAGGCTGCACATTCACTGTTACCTTATCCAAGGAGTTTGTAGATGTCGAAGATACCGAGAGAGTATTCAGGGAGAGGCAGCTACACATAACGAGACATGAACTTGTGAATGCAGTAAAAGCTGGAGTTAAGGGTTCCATACAGTCGGCCTGGGATACGGAGAAGACGCTACCAGAGATAAATAAGCTAACACCTGAACAGAGAAATTTGATGGATTATATCGTTGAGAAGGTGGAACTCATTCTTGAATACCAGAAATCAAGTCAAGAAATTAGTAAAAAAGCGGGAGAGGAAAAAAGAGGGTCATCTGGGAAAAGACCACCCCTCGGCATGGGCGGAACCTCCGCTCTCAATGCCACGCAGCTGATTAAAATCTATGAGGATGTCAGAGATGGAGAGATAACAGAACTTGATATTGGACTTTCTGGACAACTAATCAGAACTAGTGGTCTGCCAGAGGGAGACCCGAGAATCTTGAAGGCTCTGTGGGTGATAGAGGATTTACTTCACGGCGAGAAGGGTGATGAAAATCTTAAAATCCTAAGGGAAACGTTCTATGCCAAAGATGGACTTCTTGCTTATGATAGGAATCTCGGGAGTAATACCTCTGAAATTGCCCTTAAAAGACTTAAGAAATTAGGTATTGAGTTTCCAATTCAGAACCTCAGGAAACTAGAAAGATGGCTCCATAATGTTAACACAAACAGGGTAACTAATGACGCAATAAAAAGTAGGCATGAGTTGATAACTGCTATTCTAAAATTACCTATTGAAGGTAATGGTAAACGAAGAGAGTTTGTGTATAATAGAATTGGGATTACAGAATTTTCTGGGTTTATAGTTTCATACGAACGAATAATGGGTTACGGTAAGGAGCTGAAGAAAGCGAGGAATGACTTCATTGATGTCAAGGAAGGCTCACCACCCTCTTATGTAACGATCTCTAGGAAGGCTATAATCCAGATTATCGATGACCTTATGAGTTATGAGGGAGATATCGATTTCATTCTCGAAAATCCAGTCGAATATGTAAAACGCAATACCCAGAGTTCTCTGGAGATAATCCGTAGGAGAATCCTTAATACTGGTGAAAAGCCCAGGTGGACCATAAACGATCAGCTTGTTGCACACCTCACATTCCTTGCCATAAAAAGCGGGCATCATCTTACTAAAAAGGAAATAGAGAATTTCTTAATCAATGAATTCAAGAAGGGTAATGCTCAGAAGGTCATTCGGTTGTATCAGCGAGGATGGAACAGAAAATCAAGAGAGTTGGCGATGCAGGATGCTAGAGAAGAACCCCTCAGCCCTGAAGAAACCGAGGCTATTAGCGCTATTGGCGGCGCAACTTATGAGATGCCCGTTGATAAGCGAATGATTTCAACTGAAGATAGGATTAAAGAAGGTCTAGAGGAGGGATTGATAAAGCGTATTACGGAGGAAGATGGCTCCACAATATATGTTCTAACCGAGAAGGGAGTGGATACCTATCTAAATAAAGATATCATTAACAAGCTTCTTGCTAAGGGATTGATAGAATCTGCCAGGTTGGAGGATGGCTCCACTAAAGTTGTTCTAACCCGGAAGGGGAAGGATGCCTATCTTGATCTTATAGGGGAAAGGGATGATACAAGTAGATGGGTCAGGAATTTGAAAGGATTTAGGGGGAGGATAGACGCCCCCCGAGTAAAACCAAAAACAAAAAACCATCCGAAAATCATAGAGCTTGGACATAGCCAAAAAAAGCTGGAGAAACTCGGGGAACTTGGTGTGGAACTCGGCATGCCCTTCAGGGATGTGTGGCGTAAAAGAGAATATCAGGAGATGTTCCAGTCACTGGATTTTGATGTTAGGATAGCGCCGTCAAGCAAATTTAGGGGGAATGAGATTGCAAGGATTGAGGGAACAACGATAATTGTTAAGGGTGATACTCCAGCTCTTGCGGTTCTGCTTGCGCTGGCTCATGAGTACGACCACTTCATGAGGCCGCTTATCATACAAGTTCTCGGGAAGGGGCAGGAGTATGAGGAACTCCGCAAGATGGGGGTTGATGTCGATGAACTGGCTGCGTCAGTAGTCGACGGATTCTGGGCTCTTGCGTTCAGGGAGATATCTGAGACTATCAGGGGTGTTGATCCGGAGATAGCCGATGCTTTCTTAGCCTACGGAGAAGACGAACTCGACAAATTCAACAAAGCCTTTGGCACTACACTAGGGATAAGTGACCTTACTGTTGAAGACATCCGGGATAATGCCAGACTCAAGGATTCCGGTGACCTCATACTCACCGTCAGCAGACCGAAACTTATGAAGGCATATCAAAAATTCATGGAGAATATTAAGGAGGACTTAAATGAATTGACGGCAGAGAACCTGCGGGATAATATTTTCGGTGTATTGTTCTCTGCTGTTCAGAAGGATGTTAAAGAGAGACATGGTTGGAGCAGAGATATATGGATGAAGAAACTAGGTAAAATAGCATCAACTAACACGGCTTATTCGCGTGAAATAGATATTAAGGATGGTGTTGAGATACTCGAAATAAAGAAAACACATATCCTGGCGTTTATTCCGCGCCTACTTAAAACACTTAACTCAGATGATCCGAAACTGGTCGAGTTAGCGGATAAAGAACTTAAGGGTTTATGGGATGATCATGGAGACCTGATTACAACATTTGCCCGACTGATACCTGAGGAACAGGACTCTAAGTTAAAGGTTAAGAACTGGTTAGAGGTTCAGCTGAAAAAAGAGGAGGGTCATCTTCATAAGGTATTGGCCACGGAAGACCAGATAGATTTCAAGGTCAGCTTCGTGCCGATTGAGGAAAGTAAAGCTAAACTGAAGAAACTGGTGGAAGCTAGTCTGGTAAAGGAGGATGGATTCATCCCCCAGAACGCCTTCCTGTTCGGTTATCGGCGGGGGAATAGGGTATTGGTTACAGATATTGTATTTGAAGAGGAGCTAGAGGGGTATGGCGGGATATCCAGGGAGGATCGTCTACTGAATTTCATCCGTACTCGTTTCTCCAAGGAAAAGAAATCCCTTCAGGGCATAGTCAGTGCCCATCCCGCCGACAGCCAATTTCTGTCAGAGGAGAGCAGACCTGGGGGGGATTTAATAACAACAGGTCCTTATGGCAGGGATATCCGGGAGATTATGGATCTGGGAGATGTTGTAGAACAGCCTTTGTTCGGTATGGTTTTAGAGTATAGGTTCGACATGAAATCATTCCAGAAAGAATATAAAGACAAACCTACAACAGAGATACTTGAGGAGTTGGATCGCTTAAAAGAAAGCCATGATTTTTCAGAGGAGGGTTCTGAGTCAGTCTTCATGTATTTATTTAACAGCGACGCTAAGAAAATAGAGTCGATGTCGGCTGCGGAGTTATTGAAGGAGCCTGATGACTTCGTAAAGGAATGGCTGGATGGGTTAAGGAAATCCGACGTCACGATCGAAAAAGCTGAAGACGAATCCCTGCCACCTGAGGCGGTGGAGAAGGGAGCGGAAGGATATTATATCGACCAGAAGGTACCCTCAAAGAAGCTATTTTCCACAGGGACTTTAGAGGGTGTAAGGTATCTCACCATAGGATCGGAGGAGGAATGGTCTAGGGGTTTATTGGTTGCTCCCGCATCCTCCAATATTCCCCTAGGTACGGACAAGGTTGCTACGTGCACGGGATTAGCTCTCAGGTTTAAGAGAGGGGGGGAATCATATATCGCACTGGCTCATATCGCCGTCGACACTAAATCCGAGAGCAGTTACTCCTACAATGCCGTGAAAGCCATTCTAAAGGAGCTGAGGGGGAAGGGAGGAATCGAGGACGTTGAAGTCGTCATCTATCATGACCCCGTCAACCAGTATATGCCTGAGGAGTTCATACGATTTGAGTTATCTCCCTGGGTTAAAGATATTAGGTTTGTCCGGAGGGTGGACTCCAGGGCTAATGCAAGAATCCTTGTAGATGAGGGGAAGGTAAGGATATTGTCCTACCATGATAGGAAACTAATTGACTCCAAAGTCGTGTCTTTTGAAGAAGAAAAACAATCAGGGAAACTGATTTATGGTAGAGACACCCTAAAGCGTGTAGAGGAACTGGAGGAGGGATACGGGATCAAAGACAAAAGCGACCAATACAAGATACGGGAGATGAACAAGAACATGATAGAGGGACTTAAAGATAGAGGCCTGAACAAACCCGAAATCAAGAGAAAACTTGTAGATGCGGTTGCAGTGAATTTAGAGTTCTATAGATACAGAGGTGACGCCCGAACCCGCGCCGAAGATATGGTAGATGACTTCCTTAACCCGGATGAATACAGGATATTGTTTGACGATGACATAGATAACTCGGCTTTCTACGCCGCCCTGTTTCAGGATGCGGAGATATGGAACATAGAGGACGAATACAGGACGCTGAAGGAGTTCGCTGAAGACAGTTACTATAGAGAGGGTGAGATTTCTCCGACTGTGCCGGAAATCACAGTCACCGTAAAGGAGATGCCGGTAGACTGGAAGCCGCTGGTAGAGGGTATGCAGGTGGAGGGGAAATACAAGCCTCTCACGGGGCATATGAAAGTAACTGTGAAAGTGAACAGCAACCACCCCGACATCTACTTGGGCGACATAATTTCTACATTCATTCATGAAGACAACCACCACTTTGAGAGAACCCTTCACCCTGACACCCACCCCAAAATGCATGACCTTGTTTCTGAGGGGCTGGCGGCGGATTATAGCATACACAACCTGAGGAAACTCGGTGAAGCATATCTTGGCGCTGGTTTTGATTACATATCCAAGCTTGCTATTAAAGCACGTTTGATTCAGAAAACATTCAGTAAATACCTTGCTGGGGGTGAGGTAGTCCACGACCTGCGTAGGATAAGGGGAGGTGAAATAGTAGAAGAGTTAAGGAAGATAGAGGATAAAGAGAGTTTGTATAGGCTGTGGAATGGAGAGGTAGGGAGGGGGGCTGAGGAAAAATCGGCGGTGCCTGCTTTGGTTTTCTTGGATGAGGGTTCCCCCATGACCCAGAATTTCAATAGCCTGTTTGCAGGGGTTGGGGTGGATATCCCCAAGGATGGGATAGAAAGGAGACGAGGTTGGGTGGAGAAGGTCCTTGGACAAGCCATCCCAGGTAATGCTGAGCGGACGGAGTTTGTGGAGAGGGTCGGGGTTGATAAGGTTGCCAGGTTCATAGTCTTGTATGAGCGGATGATGGGTTGTGGTAAGCTGGTGGGTGAGGCAGGGGATACGTTGATCGATGTCAGCGAGATACAGTCTCCCCCCTACATCTCGCTCTATGGTCTTAGGATAAACCATATGAGGAGTAGGTTCCAGCATATATTGCTTGAGATCATCGACGATCTTAGGAGGTATGGGGGAGACATCGACCTCGTCCTCGGAAATCCAGTTGATTATGTGGAACGCAATATCCAGAGAATCCATCCCCACGGAACACCCGAGCAGGTTGAATACCTTACATTCCTTGCCATAACAAACAAACACCATCTCACCAAAAAAGAGTTAAGCGATAATTGGGGTAAGATAATGAGGGAGGCGAAAGATGCCTGCATCCCAATGAAAAAACCCAAAGAAAAAACAGAGATACAACGAACATTGAGCGAATTAAAGGAAAAGATGGGTGAGGAGCCCACCCCATGGGATATAGAGAAAGATATATCCCTTCGCAAGGCAATAGAAAGACATTATGGCGGTTGGATGCGTGGAATTAGAACGTTATGGGATGAAGGGCTTATAGCTGCCGTCAACTACTATGAACTCGGGCAGGAATTAGAGAGAAAAGTAGGGACATCTTTACCAGAGGAGGGTAGGGTCATTGACCTTGGCTGTGGTGAGGGGTATGGGAGTAAAAGATTAGCTGATAGTCTTAATCTCACGCCTTTTGGAATTGATATAGGAGAAAACCCCACCGCAATTGAAGGAAAGCAAGGTGATGCATGGTCTATCTTACCTACTGAAGGGAGTGATCAATACGAGATGGTTACCTCCGTTTTGTCTATGGGGATGATGTTAAACCTATCCCAAAACGATCCCCTTATGTTGATGCAACAGATTAACCGCATCTTAAAACCAGAGGGTATATTTGCCGTGTACGAGTTTTATAAAGATTTACATCCAACACAGGAGACAAAAGATAAATCCCGGGCACAGGGACTAGAACGAAAGAATATCGATTTAAAGCAATTGGCAGCAGAAGCAGGATTTAAGGTTATTCAGTTTGAGGAAAATAAAGAGGAAAATAGGGTAATCCTCATTGCCGTTAAATCCGATAGAAATACGAGGGGGGAAACGGAGCTGCCTGAAGGAACATGGGAGGGAAAACCCGGCTCCTCGAAAACCCCTCCAGTAAGTGGTGAGACTCATCAAACAAAGATCTACCGGCAGGGGGAGAAGAGGAACGTGATAAAGGGGCTTGAGGAAACCCAGCTAGGATTCCTCGCAACAAAGATTAGGGACAAGGACTATACTAAGGAGTTGTTTGATTCTGTTGAAACCCTCGGGCTGCCTAGGCCGAAGATCGTGCCGCAAAAGGAATTACCTGAGGGTGCGATAGCTGACGTAAACAGGGAAACCTATGAGATAAGGGTATCTGAGGATGCCACAGTCTATGAGCTGATGAGTCTCATTAAACACGAGTTGTATCACCTTCTCGGTAAATCAGAGAAGGCTGCTGTTATTGTTGATGGACTAGCTGTTCTTGAGTGGATGCATCTAGCTGAGAGATTAAAGAACGTTGATACCAAGACAGCAAAGGAAATAAAGAAGGTAGCGGTTGAGGAATTCTATAATTTCAGGAGGAATTACAGGAGGGAATTCGGAGAAGACCTTGAGGTTAAGGGGCACAAGATAAAGTTTAAGGAATTGAACATAGGAGTATTGAAGGAGATTGCAAGTCATGTGCCGGGGGTCTGGGCGGGCAAGCTAATTGAAGCACACGAGAAATTCAGAGAAACGCTGGATAAGGGTCTTGAGGGATTAACCAAGGAAAATCTGGAGGAAAAGGTTGGAAAAGCCGCCCTTACGGCAACTAAAGGCGATGCGGAACAGAAAGTGGTGTGGACTAAAAGCATCCTGCTGAATAAAACCGCGAAAAGCCTGGAGAAACAGGGCGCAGGGGAGGAGTTTATTGATGATTTCATGAAGGCTGCAGGAAAAGAATTGCAGGATAAAGAGATTACTGAGTGGGATTCAGTCATCAGTGAAGTTTTGATAGAGAAGATAGAGGAATTCAGTAGGGAACATGGGGGATCATTTAATGAAGCGTTGGAGAGCATCGAAGAACTTGGATTCGATCCCGTCACAAGAAACACTCTGATCAGGAATTGCTTGTTTATTTTAAGCAACAGTGAAGCTGCGTTGACTAGATTCAAGAAATATATTGCTCCTGCAATTAAAGGGTTCAACCCCGGGAATGTAGTGATTCTTGCGGAAAACGATGTTATATTAAAGACGCTGGATGGGAGTATCAATACATTTAATTTCGAGAGATTTGTTGTTCCCAGGATTAAGGACATCGCCCCTGAAGCATTGGAGATTCTGATAAGGGATGGGATACTGCAGAGAGCATTGGATGATGGAGATACTGCAGTGAAGTTGGGGTATTGCCTCGTACCCGTTATCAACAACTTTATGCCGAAGAACAGAGATGTGCTGAGGAGACTCTTCGATCTCGAAATACTCAATAAATTACTCGAAAACGAGGAATACGAGTTTATACCCCTCCTCAGCAGGGAAGAACTTCCAGATCTTTTATCAGGACTTAATGGAGAGGATCTGCTTGAAGTATTTGATAGTGTAGATAAACTCAAGATATTCTACTTAGATAAGATTAAGCCAGACTGGGCTTCAGAAGAGGAGATAAAGGATAAAAACTCTGATATATTCAGATTCTGCAGCGTGATGGGTGAAGATGTCTTCTATCTGAAAAAAGCATTGGAGATAACAGAAAATAAGTTTGGGGATAAGGCAGGTCCATTAGACAGTAAAGCCGTGATTAGGGGGTATGGAAGGTATGCTATAGAACTTCTCAAACAGGGGCTGAGTGATGAGGAGATAAAAAAGCATCTGGAGCAGATACGTAAAGTAGTGGAAGTGCAAGGCGAGTATAAGCCAACCATGGGGGCAGAGGTTGAAATATCTGATTTATTTAGGCGTCACTTGCAAAAAAAGATTTACAATCTGGATCTATTGAAGGAGTTAGCAGATAAATTCGGGGTACTGGGTTACGATCCAGCTGCACTCGTCGAATACGTAACAGAACCTAACTGGCTTCCTGATTATCAACTAGGATCAATCGATTATGTGATTCCAATCGAGGGTGTGTATCCATTGGACGTGAATATCGGTATCCCCCCCATTATGATGGAAGGGGATGTGAATGTGCGTGAAACGACTTCATACATTTCAAATGCTCTCATAGTACTCTACTCAGCCGATGAAAGGCTGGATGGGTTTCTGAGAATAGAAAAAGAAATATTCAGAATCAAAGAAGAGGAGGGGCATATTAGGGTGGAGATACGGCCACTCAACCTCATTAAGAATAAAGACTACCCAGAGATCTCTGGCGGTTCTAAAGATGTCGCCCAGCGCATATTTTATGATGCCTACCATCTTGGCATGATGCTGAAGGGCATCGCCATGAACAAGCTTGGTATGGGGGATCAATCTAAGATCGGGGAGATAGAACGAATCCGTTCAAAGTTTGAGAAAGAGATTGAGAAAATATTTAAGGATGCAGGGATGGCTGAGTTCCTGGAGAATCAGATACTCACCTCTGAACATGCGGAAGCAATAAAGAAGAACAGACAGAGGATACAGGAAAAGGTAGCTGATTGTGTGAGAGAAACCGTGGAGGCGCTTAGAGGGATAGATGAGGAGGAAGGATATGATTTATTGGAAGGATTTGTTGAGGGGGAAGCTGAAGGAAAAACAGATCCACATGTAAACCCGGAAAAGAGAGAGGTTGAGATCAGAGAATGGAGAAACCTGGAGGGGGAATTACATGACTGTGTTGAGTATAAATTTACGTATACAGATAATGGTGAATTCGCAGGGAAGGTTGTTATCTATAAACCATATTATGATAGATATGTTGACTATCCCCTGAAGGATCTGGTGGGGGAGGCTGGAAAGGCGGTTTTGGAAGAAATGTGCCGCATTAGATACGAGAACCCTGAGATCATAGGGGAAGAGACTGATCAATCAATGATAGAGGAGTTCCGGAACACACACTATCCCGCCCATAACCAAAGGAAATGGCGGGAATCCGATGAAAGATTTCTTTTAGGAACGTTAAGTCCACACCTCAGAGCCAGTCCAATAACAGGCGGATTCAGAAGACTTGCCCTCCTGTATTCCAGAGTTATAAAAGGGGAGAGATTCTGGCTGAACCCCAAATTTCCTGGAGACATATACCCTAAAAGGTTTTTAAATAAAAAAGATTTCATTGCCACAATCTCCCTTATGGAGAAATACGATGAACCGATGTTTCCTCCAGCAATATATGTGGAACTACCTAAAGGAACATATAATCTTCATGGTGAAGAGAGAGTATATGATGAATACACTGACCCCCCCTCTTTTATGTTCTTCTTTATGCCGGAGGGAAGAAGGATATTGGATGTTAGCTCAACTCGTGCTTCAACCCAGGCTATCAGAGGTATCGACAGAGAGTATGTGGAGAGGATAGCATCAGAAACAGAGTTTTCTTTCGATGAAATAATTGAAAAAATCGTAAAAGAACCATTCAGGTTTCTAGCACACTGTCATATAGAGGGATACTACCTCACTACTTGGAGGGGAAGTGATGCAAATTACGGTAATTTCCTATTATCTAAGGAGGGGAGGGTTTTCCAAGTAGCTGACATAAATCCCTTAAAAGCCGAATGTCCGATAGAACAGACCTTAAAAAGGGAGGTTAATCATCTACTTCAGCCAACTGAATTAGAGCGTGTTCTCTCGAATTTAGGGATTGATGAAAGAGACATTCATGAGATATATATCCCCATGGCACTGAATGCATATCTTGAGATATTAGAAGAGGAAGGTGCAACTGGTTTACGGGATCTTTTCACAGATGAAAAATCTGTTCTCTTGAATGAGGAGGACATGAGGATACTGAGACGGGGTAGTCTTAAGGCTAGGGAGGAATTTAACAAAGAAACATACCTCCTTTTGGAAGAGGAACTTGAGAAATTAAATGTCGATAAAGGTCGGAAACGTAGATTGCTGAAGAGGTATGAAGCAATATTAAGAACAGGGGATAGAGATCCAAGAGTAGTTAGATTAGAGGTTATAGAGTCGCTCCAGGAGGAGAAAAAGAAGATAGAGATAGAAGCGGCGCAGACGCCCAAAGAAGAGGAAGTCACGGTAGGGGCGGAGATTGAGAGATTGCTGGATTCAGCTGACGAATGCAGGCAATTAGCTGGAGAGTGCGGGAGTAAGGGGTTGAGGAATGCGGAGATGCAATATGAAAACGCTGCCGGAGTGTTTGAAAACGCTGCAGATCTGCTACAGGAATATGGTGTGTGTAACGTTTCCTTTTATGAAAACTCTGCCAGAGAGATAAGAAACTATGCGGATGAGATAAGAGCAGAGGAAGAGAGGATTGGAAGCGGGGAGATGGTGAGGAGAGAGGGAGATATAGCTAAGGAATCTGCCAGAAGATGTGAGGAGAGGGCCAAGGACCGTGAAAGGAGAGGATTGGAATCAGCGAGATATTGGAGGGAGGCTTCAGGCTACTACTCGGAAGCAGCCGGTATCGCTGCTTCTGGCAATTTAGAAGGTGTTCGTTCTTTAGAGGGAGATGCCATAGAAGCTGTTGAAAAAGCGGAGGTGCGGGAGAAAGAAGGAGTATCCTCCGTCAAGGAAAACATGGATGAACTCCTCAGAGAGAAAATAACAAAGTATACTACTGAGGATGGGAAGGACTTTATATTTAAACTTGAAGAAAATCTGGATGATGATGCCCTGAGGGTTAGGATAAGCATCCTTGACCCGGGTAATCCTGAGGAACTGGCTGGTGACATCACCCTGGAAAGTAGGTCGAGGACCACAGCAACACTCCCCCACATTCAGGTTAAAGAGGGATACATGGCAGAAGACGGCAGATATAGGGGGGTTGGCTCTGGGTTGGTGTGGATGGCAGCCCAGTATCTTAAGACCATAGGGATGCTGGATTTGGTGGTTGAGGGAGATGGAACAGACGGGTTCTTCCAAAAGATAGGTGCCGTTAACCCGGAACATCCGGGGATCCCGGAGGATGCTCCGTACAGTCTGAAGAAGATTATATGGGAGAGGAGGTTTGACCCCTACATTGAGGTCCCCTGGGAGGACCATATAGAGTGGCTGGAATCTGAGGTGAATCAGAAGCTTAAGGCTGAGGATGAAAGAGAGGAATTCCTCAGGGAGTATAAGGAGTTAAATAGGGGTTGGTATGAGGATAGTTTAAAGACAAGTGTGAAAAGCAAAAGAGGGAAGGAGGAGGTAGATAGATTAGTTGAGTGTTTAAGGGAGGAACTCCAGGGATTGGAGGGGTTGCTTCCAAGACAGATGGAGGAGGAGGAGGATGTAACCGGATTTGTTGATAGGCTGAGGGATAGATTACCTGAGTGGGTGAGGTTGTTCCCGAGATTTGATCTTAGAGGAGAGATTGCGATTCCAGAAATGGATATACGGATGGTTGAGGGGAAAGCAAAAACAGGGATAAAACAACCGGAATCCCGGGTTGTTGATGTCCAGGAGTTTGATAGCAACTTGGAGGCATATGAACATATACTGGAGAGAGAGGATGAATACAGAAAGGCTGGACTATACCCGCTTAACCTTGGTTGGCTGGTTAGGGGGAAAACCTGCACTGAAAAGGTGGGTAAACTTGAGCCAGGGCTGGAAGAATGGTGCAGGGAAACCCTTGAATCATTCAGGGAGGATGAATCCGGGGTGCAGACCATATTCCTGGAGGATAAGGAGAGGCTTGACAGGCATACGAAAAGTGAATCCGAGGTTCATTCACCGAAGGAACCAAGTGAATCAAGGATAGGTGGAGGGATTATATCGCAAATTCTCTACAGGAGGATTCCAAACTATCCATATCTAATTAAGTTTCTGAGGGATAAAAACATAGATTATTCAATAAAGGAGGGTGAGATAAGGATAAGGAAGGGAAGCTATAGAAGGAATAAAGATGATATAGAGAATATCCTTAAAGAGATATCATCCCTTCAAGATACAGTAAGGGTTATTAAAGGCAAGGGTAGGATTTCTGTTGAGGACAGATTCACCTTATTATATGCTGTTGAAAAGATTGAGGACATGCGAACTGAGGAACTCTTAAGAATAGAGGTGGGTGAGATCAGTGAGAAGATAATG
>CBFCYF010000019.1:0-19613 GCA_965602195.1 uncultured archaeon
GCAGGATTACTCCTGAGATACTCAAAGCGCCCCCTACCGCAAAACCAAGCAATAAAAGAACCGCCGACAATATAATCGCCCACAACTCATGCTCAAAGAGTTTTAATGTAGCGACACCCATAGCCATCAAGGCAATTCCAGTCCTTATGGAACTCTGTCTTGTTCTTTCCTTGGCAAGGATGGTTCTCTCCTCAGCCAGGAATTGCTCCAGCGACTTATCTTTATCTCCGCTTTTTTGGTTTTTTTCCATAGTAGTTATCCATACAGTAATACTATCCTAAATATTTGTTGGTTCTCTGAATGGATAATAATACGGGAATTGAAAGAAGAATAGAGGAGATAGAGGAGGAGATAAAGAATACTCCCTACAACAAGGCCACACAGCACCACATAGGTAAACTGAAGGCTAAACTGGCTCAGTTAAGAGAGAACCTAATCAAAAAAAAATCTGGTGGGAAGGGGGCTGGTTTCGGCATAAGGAAGGTGGGTGACGCAACTGTTGTGCTGGTAGGATTCCCCTCTGTAGGAAAATCCACACTCATCAATAGACTGACTGATGCTAAATCAAAGATTGCCGACTACGAGTTCACAACCCTGGATGTTGTCCCTGGGATTATGAACTATAGGGGGGTGAAGATACAGATAGTGGATCTTCCGGGATTGATTGATGGCGCATCCACGGGAAGAGGGCGGGGGCGAAAGGTACTTTCTGTGGTGAGGAATGCTGATCTGGTTCTTATTTTATTAGATGCTTTTCACACCGAACAACTGGAGGTTATAGAGAGGGAACTATATAATGCCGGAATCAGGCTCGGTGAGGACCCCCCGAGGGTTAAGATTAAAAAGACAAGTAGAGGCGGCATTATTCTGAGCTCCAGCGTGGAGGTGAAGCAGATTAGTGAGAGAACGGTTAAGGGAATTCTCCTCACGAAAGGCATACATTCTGCAGAAGTTACCCTCCATGAAGACCTGAACGAGGACAGGTTTATAGACGCAGTTATGGGAAACAGGGTTTATATCCCATCAATCATAGCGTTGAATAAAATAGATCGGTTAGGTGATGGTGAACTAGATGTTATAGTGAGGAAATTAAAAAAGAGGGTGATATTAATATCTGCCAAGAAAGGCTCTGGATTAGATAGACTCATGGATGAGGTACTCAATAAACTTGACCTCATAAGGATTTATATGAAGCCCCAGGGAAACCCAGCAGATTATGATGAGCCGCTGATAATGAAGAAGGACTCGAAAATCGAAGACATATGTATGAAGATACATAGAGACTTCAAAAATAGATTCAGATACGCCAGGGTATGGGGTAAATCCGCCAGATTCGGGGGACAGAAGAAAGGTCTAAACCATAAAGTGGAGGATGAGGATGTCGTCTCCATAATACTAGATTAGATTGAGAAATCATCCATGGAGTGATATATGACGCCCCTTTCCTTGATGTAATTTATCAGCCGCAGGTAGGTGGGGTGGGTGGAGAGTGTTTTTGCGTCGCCCACAAGTATCAGTTTCCTTCTGGCTCTTGTTATTGCCACATTAAGCCTCCTTAAATCCCGCAGAAAGCCCACATCCCCTGCGGGATTGGAGCGTGTAAAGCTGATAACCACTGCCTCCTTTTCCCGGCCCTGGAATCCATCCACCGTCTTTATCTCCAGATCCTCTACCCTGATCTCTCTCCTGAGGAGATCTACCTGGGCATCATAGGGGGAGATCACAGCTATTTCCCTACCCTTTAAACCCATGTTACATAGTTTCTCTGTGATCTCTTTAACCAACTCCGCCTCCCGGGGATTTTCCTTGGATGTTGAGCCGGGGGGTGTTCTCTCCCCTGCATCCATCAGTGACGTGTCCACAAATATCAGGGGGGGAGATATCTCCCCACCTACCCCTCTTAGATCCCCTAATCTGTGAGATTTGACATCTTCATCCGCCTTTAATCTCCCCCCATAAAATTCTCTGTTGGGGAAATCCATTATGTCCTTGTGCATCCTGTACTGTATCTCCAGAATCTCCTTTATATCCTTCCCGTAGAGCCCCAGCAGTCTCTGAAACAGCGTTTCCCCCAATCCTTTTTTCTCCGCCTCCGCATTTAGTATGGTTGGAGGCAGCTGCTTGTGGTCTCCGGCCATGATCACCTTACTTCCATGGATTATTGGGATTAAACAGGAGGGCTCTGTGGATTGGGTCGCCTCGTCAATGATAACTAGATCAAACATCCTACTGCCCATCAGCTCCGAACCAGCTGTGGAGTTTGTGGCACATACAACATCTGCCTCATCAAGTACCTCGTCAACTGCCTTATCCTCCAATTCATTGGATTTATTGAATAAGTCATCTGCCTCCTCCCGTAACGTAAGCCACTGCGCCATCTCCCGGATGTTCTCTGATGAAACCCCCCGCAGATTCATACCCTTAGAGGCTAATCTCCTGATTTTGTCATCTGACATGCCCCGCCTCCATCTCTGTGATGGCGCAGTTAAGGATTCCTGTTTTTCTTTTATCTTGAATGCCCTCTCTCTGAGAATCTGAGACGCCCGGTAGTTGGGGTTCCCCTCGATAATATGGTCCAGGCTGTGCTTCCTTAAAGCCGGAGTCACCCTTGCAGGATGCCCAACCCTCACCACACAGACATCATTTCTCGCAAGTAATTCAACCAGGTTATCAACTGCTGTATTTGAATCTGCTGTGGCAAGAACCTTTGCGTCCCTTGATATGGATTG
The DNA here is from genome assembly GCA_965602195.1 of uncultured archaeon. Taxonomy (GTDB): domain Archaea; phylum Altiarchaeota; class Altiarchaeia; order IMC4; family QMZM01; genus CBFCYF01. The sequence continues at coordinate 2,730 of CBFCYF010000019.1, forward strand.
CTGGATTATTTCGATGCAGGTTATGGTTTTGCCTGTTCCAGGCGGTCCATGGATTAGAAAAAAGTCCTTTGCCTTCAGGGCTCTCCCAACCGCCTTCTTTTGAGAGAGATTTAATCTAGGGTTTATGAATTTTACCTCCATCTCCCCTGTGAACCCCGGTTTGCTGAAGCCTAATATGTTTCCCTGCAGTTTCAGTAATCTGCCGCGTGCATTCTTGAATCTTGTTAATGAACCCAGCATTCTCTGGAATGTTATGTCATTGACGTAGAAATCAGCCCTCAACCCTTTCTTTAATAGGAAGCTTTGGGGTTTCTCATCAAATGCCACTATGAGAGAATATCTTCTTTTTTCAGAGACTGTTCCTGTGGGGTTCTTCCCTTTTAATGGGTTGCCCTTGCTGAGCATCACCAGGTCTCCAACTGATATGTCTGTCTCCGGCAATTCCTGTCTGGGGGTCTCCCTTAAAAACTTTATCAGAAACTTGCCCCCGAGACCTCTTCCCGCATCCCTCCCCCTTAGGTGTAGTATTGCTCTGCCCCGCCTCTCCCTCTCAACTCCGCTGAGATTGCGCATCTCGTTCTCATAGAAACGCATCTCCTCCTCCCGCTCCAACTGCACCAGCTCCTGAAATTTCCGGGTGTATCCCTGGATACTCATCATCTTAACGGTAAAATCACCTACTCCAATAACGTCAACTCCCTCTCTTTCCCATCCCGGTCATAGGCGAGAATATCCCCCAATTCCCTGTAGGGATATGTCATAATCAGATGTACAACACCAAATTTCCGGAAGAATTCCAGGTCCGCCTTTGATGGAGTTCCACAGGTGCCGGGGTGGGAATGTGCACTCCCTATTATGGAGTGATCCAGGGGCTTCATATCCAACCGCTGTATAGTGAAGTTCTCTCCGAATACAGACCCGGGAATCAAAAGAGCCTCAGTGATTGCCTCATCATCGCCCCGGAGGAGGCACCCGAACTCCCTAGGGTATATTCTCCTTGAGACCCCCAGAACGAATTCAAGAGCATCCCTCTTTATGAGCATTCTCTTCTATTCTCTTCTTCATCATCCTCCTATACCTCCCATATCTATCTGGGGGGGAGAATTTAGCCGGTTTCGGAGAAATGGTTTTAGACCCACAGGAGGGACATCTGCTTTTTAAGGTGTATGCTTTGCATGCAGTGCACTTCAATATGAGCATTTTACTTTGATTTAAGTTCCCTGTAGAACTCACCGGTTCCACGCCTCTTCTTTATATAGCTTATCCCCTGCTCTACAGCATCCCTTAATGCCCTCTCAGCGGTTTTGTAATCACGGGAGCGCACCTTCACCCCATAGATCGGGGGGGCGTCGTAACTCACCCTTAACCTGCAGTCGGTTTCATAGCCCTCTATCTTCCCTAAAGCAGCTTTTATATCCAATGCCCCGTTGGGTTCATAGCTCAGTAATTTCACGTATCCTGTGATATCTACATACGGAGACTTCATGTTCTCATTCACGAGGTTTACCAGGATCTCCTTCCATCTCTCATCTAGATCTAAGTCATCCGCTGATTTATTGTCAACAACGATAGCCTCCAGGCCATCATAAATGGAATCGGCTTTCTTTAGTAATTGCCCGCCTACCTTCCCCCCTACCTCCTGTGTGGAAACATTCAACTGCTCCGCCATCAACTCCAACAATTTATTTGCCCTCTGCTTCTCCTTTACCTCCTGCAGCTTCTCCCTTCTCCGCGAGTCATTCACTCTTCTTAAAGAGAGATCTATATGGCCTCTTTCTGGTTTCACATCCACTACCTGTAGAACAACCTTCTGGCCTTCCCTGACGTAATCCCGGATATTCTTCACCCACTTCAGAGACATCTCAGAGATATGCAGAAGACCCCTCTTGTTTCCATATTCATCCAGGGTTATGAAGGCGCCCTGATTGAATATCTCCTTCACTGTTCCGATAATAATCTCCCCTGATTCCGGATACTCGTCTCCTAACTCCCCTCTCTCCCTTGGCATTTTAATTTAATATGGAAATGAATCATGAAAAAACAACATCAGCGGATATATTTTATATATATTGAATTAATATCTATAATACCCAGCGTAAGGTGGAATCAGATTAAAGACTAAGATGAGAAAACATATAATAACCGCCTTGGTTGAGCACAAACCAGGAGTGTTGCAGAGAGTAGCATCCATGTTCACAAGAAGGAGGTTTAATATAGAAAGCATTACCGTGGGTTCCACAGAAAACCCCAAGATTGCCCGAATGACCATATTAACAACCGGAGATGATAAGATTCTGGAACAGGTGGAGAAACAGATGAATAAGCTGGTTAATGTGATAAAGGTCAATGATCTTAGGATAGAAGATGCAGTAAGCAGGGAACTCTGTCTGATGAAATTCCACGCCCCGAAGGAGGGTGATAAGTCACAGATAATCCAGTATACTGATGTTTTCAGGGGTCAGGTAGTGGATGTGAGCCCAAAAACCATATCAGTGGAGATCACAGGAGACCCAGATAAGATAGATGCCTTCATTGATCTGACAAGAGGGGTAGGGATAAAGGTTCTAGCCAGAACCGGGATAACAGCCATTGAAAGAGGCTAGAGATCATAAGATGCGAAATCAAGTGGACATAGTTATCACATATTCCGGCCCCATGTATTCTATGGACAGCTACGTATCATCTACCCACCCCCCCTTATGCCCTCTCCAGCAGGCCACATGGGTAATTAAGCCAGATTAAAAAAATGCCGTCCTCCTATAGAATCCTCAGGGTGTTTGGAATCTCCGTGGAGCTGCACATAACATTTATTATCTTCCTCTTTATTTTTTTTCTCTGGGGGTGGCAGGAGGATGGCTTTATGGGGGGCGTAGCCCTTGTATCGTTCTTTGCGCTGATATTCATGATAGTCCTAATCCATGAGTTAACGCATTCCATAGCTGCTCTTTTGAATGGAATCAAGGTTCCGAGAATTATTCTCACACCCATCGGGGGATTAGCCCATATAGAGATCCCAGAGAAACCAGTTCTTGAGTTGGTGATATCTGCCGTCGGCCCATTAAGCAATTTTGTCATGGCAGGGGTGTTCATGGTACTCTTTCTGGTGATAATACCCGATCCCGTGAATGAGTTGTTAGGATATAAGGAGGTCATTAATAACGGCTCCTTTAGCATTAAGGAGATGATTTTCAGCCTCCCAGGGGTTATGCTGTTGCTGGTTGAGTACAACCTTATACTGGGAATCTTTAATTTTATTCCTGCCTTTCCCATGGACGGAGGGCGGGTATTCAGAGCAATTCTTGCACTTTTCATAGACTACACTAAAGCGACAAGGATAGCAGTAAATATAGGACAATTTATTTCTATAGTGATGGCTATTGCAGGCATACTCCTGCCCCATATCTGGCTTACAGTTATAGGGATAATAATATTTTTTGCCGGAGGTCAGGAGTTGAAGATTGTGAGGATAAGGCACGCCTTGAGGGGATTGCGGGCTGGAGACGTAGCCGCGAGAGAGATAGAATGTATAGATAACTCAATAACCGTTGGAGATTTCCTGGAGAGGATTGCAAAACCATCTCAGAGACACTATCCGGTATGTGATGTGAGCGGGAAGATTGTAGGGATCCTGGATATAAGCAGATTACAGGATATGGAACCCGGGGATTTCAATAGGGTTCTGGTAGGTGACATATCAGGCAGGCAACTTGAACACATAGATTCCAAGGCATTGTTGAGTGATATGTTAATGAAGTTGCTGGATAAGGATTTCATTCTCGTGGTAGACGCAGGTCATGTGATCGGATATCTAACACCAAATATGCTGCTGGATGCGGCGAGATTTCAGAGTATGAAAAAACTAAGAGATGTGCACTGAATTTGATGTGGAATTTTACGGTAGACTCTATGACTCCACACACGCCCTCTATTTTTATTAGTTAAATCAAGTATTATTGTTATGTATCACGGGAAAATCACCAGAGCCAGAAAGAAGAGGAAATACGCCACAGGGGGGGTTGCGTCTGAGACCTCCATCGGAAAGGAGAAGCGGAAGAAGATTATGAGCAGGGGAGGCAACTCTAAGGTAAAACTGCTCTCTGGAAAATACGCTAACGTGGCCCTAGGCGATGGCATAGAAAAGTGTGAGATCATCAGCCTGGTTGAGAATCCCGCCAACAAAGACTTCAGCAGGAGAAACATTATCACCAAGGGCGCGGTTATTGTGGTAACCGCCTCTAAAGAGGGGGAGATTAAAGCGAGGGTAACCTCAAGACCCGGTAAAGACGGCGTGATTAATGCAGTTCCCCTGTTGTGATTTCTAAATCAACATCTACATCTTATTTCTTTTTAATTCTTAATGGATTTAGAATGGCTAAAAGGATTAAAATATTCGACACCACCCTGAGGGATGGAGAGCAGACCCCGGGAGTAGCCTTAACCGTGGAGAAGAAGCTGGAGATAGCTCATGCTCTTTCTGATCTGGGGGTGGATATCATCGAGGCAGGGTTTCCCATAAACTCGGAGACCGAATTTAACGCCGTAAAAAGGATTTCCAGGGAAGTAGACACCACCATATGCGGACTTGCCAGGGCCCTTAAGCCCGACCTGGATAAATGTATGGAGGCGGAGGTGGGTCTGGTGCACACCTTTATCTCCACATCCCCCCAGCACCTGAAGTATCAGATGAACAAGAGTGAGGAGGAGGTGTATGAGATGGCGGTGGACGCGGTTGAATATGTGGTGGACAGGGGATTTCCCTGTCTGTTTTCGCCGATGGATGCAACCAGAACTGAAATCCCTTATCTGATTAAGGTCTGTAGGGGGGTGGAGGAGGCCGGAGCAAAAATCATTAATATTCCCGATACCGTAGGTATTATGTATCCTCGCAAGATGAGATCCCTGATGGAGAAAATTAGAGAGGAAATTAAAATTGATTTAGATGTTCACTGCCATAATGACTTCGGGATGGCGGTTGCCAATACCCTGGCGGCTGTGGAGGGCGGATGTAATCAGGTTCAGGTGGCTGTGAACGGCCTGGGAGAGCGAGCAGGAAACGCTGATCTGGAGCAGGTGGTTATGTCGCTTAAGATGTTGTATGGAGTTAAAACCAACATCAATACCAGAAAGCTTTACCCCATAAGTAAGTTGGTGGAGAGACTAACTGGCGTCAGGGTGATGCCTAACTTCCCTATAGTGGGTGATAATGCCTTCGCTCATGAGTCGGGAATACACGTTCATGCCGTCTTGAAAAAGCCGGTAACATTTGAGCCTATAAAGCCGGAGATGGTTGGAGCCAGAAGAAGGCTGGTAATAGGGAAACACGTCGGTGTCCATGGAATCAAGGCCAAGTTGAAGGAACTAGAGATTCAGACCACAAAGGAGCAACTGGAGGAGATAACTGTCAAGGTAAAGGATCTGGGCGGGATGGGAAAGAGGATTGTTGAGGAAGATCTGGTAGCTATCGCAGAGGATATTGTGGGGAAGGTGCCTAAGGAAGAGAGAGATGTGGAGCTGGTTGATTTAGTCCTTAATTCTAGGCTGGGAAAGAAACCCGTTGCCTCAGTGATTCTGAGGGTTAAGGGAAAGAAGAAAAAGGCTACTGAGGAGGGGGTGGGTCCAGTGGATGCCACCCTGAACTCCATTAAGAGTGCTTTGGGAGGGGAGGAGATTAGCCTGGAAGAATACCACCTTGATGCCATTACCGGCGGCTCTGACGCGCTTGCGGATGTCACAATCAGGGTGAGTAACGGAGAAAGAACCACCATAGCCCGGGGGGTTCATGAGGATGTGGTCATGGCATCTGTCATTGCGTTCATTAATGGCTTGAACAGGATACTGGATTTGTAAAAAAAATTGCTTCGCAATTTTTAACTTGTATACTTTCGTATACAATAAAGAAAAAAAATAGAGAGAATAAGAGGTTATTCAACCTTCGGCAGGTGTTTTAATGCCTGCTTAACTAATTCTGCTGGATACTCGTAGTCAACAAGTTTGCCTTGATGATATGCGTCATAGGCGGCTAAATCGAAGTGTCCGTGTCCTGAGTTGTTGAAGAAAATCACTTTTTCCTCTCCGCTCTCCTTACATCTCAGTGCATCATCAATCACTGCTTTCACAGCATGTGCTGTCTCAGGAGCAATCAGGAATCCCTCTGTTTCAGCAAACAAGGACGCGGCATCAAACACCTCATTCTGATGGTATGCTACGGCTCCTATAACACCCTCCTTAACTAATTTACAGAGGAGGGGCGCGTCTCCATGATATCTCAGACCGCCGGCGTGGATTGGCGGAGGAATAAAGCCATGACCTAATGTGTACATCTTGACGATGGGTGCCATTTTCGCGGTATCACCGAAATCATACGCATATAAACCCTTAGTCAGGGTCGGACATGCCATCGGCTCACAGGCTATGACCTCAGTATCCGGTTTCTTTCCCTGAAGCGTATCCATGACAAAAGGGAACACCGCCCCGGAGAAGTTGCTTCCACCACCCACACAACCATAAAGCACATCAGGGTATTCATCCACAGACTCAAATTGTTTCTTAGCCTCCAAACCAACTATGGTTTGATGCAATATCACGTGATTCAATACGCTGCCAAGGGAATAATTCGTGTTGTCGTGTGTTGCCGCATCCTCCACTGCCTCAGAGATTGCTATTCCGAGGCTCCCTGTCGAAGCGGGGTCTTTTTCAAGTATGCTTCTCCCTGCCTGGGTCACATTCGACGGCGAGGGTATACATTCAGCACCCCACGACTTCATCAGTATCTTCCTGTAGGGTTTTTGGTCATAGCTTATCCTTACCATATATACCGTGCAACTTAAATCAAAGATTTTTGTCCCGAATGCTATTGCTGAACCCCACTGCCCCGCCCCGGTCTCTGTGCTTATCCTCTCTACACCCTCTTTCATGTTATAATAAGCCTGTGCTACTGCAGTATTAGGCTTGTGACTTCCAGGCGGTGAGACACCCTCCCATTTATAATATATCTTGGCGGGGGTCTTCAATTTCTTTTCAAGCCTCCTCGCCCGATACAGGGGGGAGGGCCTCCACAGCCGGTAGATATCCCGTATTTCCTCCGGGATTTTAATGTAACGTTCCTGGCTGACCTCCTGCTTTATCAACCCCATGGGAAATATGACTTTCAGGTCATCCGGGCCTGCAGGTTTCATGGTCTGGGGATTCAATGGGGGGTCAAGTGGCGTCTTCAAGTCAGCCTGTATGTTATACCAGCTTTTAGGTATTTCATCCTCACTCAGGAATATCTTGGTTTCATCCATTTTTTCATTCACCTTATCTTTTTGATTTTAAAGTATTATTTGAATATTAAAATTGTTTATTAATAAGATAGTTTACAGGATTGCTTGAGTTCCCTGCAGAATACCTCAAGTTTTTTTATCATCTCTTTTTTATTTTTCTGGTTGTCCTCGATTATTTTAACCAATGCGCTGCCAACTATTGCTCCTTGGGCCCCCGCCTTTAGCACTCCCACTACGTGCTTGGGCTCTGAGATCCCAAATCCCACAGCAAGAGGGATTTCAGGGGATAGTCTCCTGATTCCTGCCAGGGTTGGCTCAACTGCTTTGGAGAATTCCTTCCTCGCCCCGGTAACCCCCAGAAGGGAGACAACATACAGAAAGCCCCGTGCCTCTTTTAAAATCTTCTGTAGTCTCTCATCGGGGGTGGTGGGCGCAACCAGGAAAATGAAGTCTACACCGTGATTTCTGCAGGCTTTCAGTAAAGGATCTGCTTCTTCGATGGGGAGATCGGGCACTATTAAGCCGGAGATCCCTGAATTTCGGCAGTCTCGGGCGAATTTCTCAAGGCCTCTCTGCAGAACGAGATTATAGTAGGTTAGGCAGACCTTAGGAATCCCTGAGTTGATCTCTTTTACTATCTTGAAATAAATGTCGGGGTTCATGCCGGCCTTAAGTGATCTCTCGCTGGCTTTCTGGATTACCACGCCGTCTGCTATGGGATCTGAGAACGGCAATCCAAGCTCAAGTATATCGACTCCTCCACGGATGAGGGAATTTGCGATATCCACTGTGTCTTCGGGTGTTGGATCTCCGGCGGTTACGAACCCGATCAATGCCCCCTCCCCTTTCTTTTCTAGTTCCTCGAATTTTTCCTGGATTTTCATAGTTTAACCCCTAATGATTCGGCGATGGCGAATACGTCCTTGTCTCCTCTGCCGGAGAGGTTCACAACAATTGTTTGATTCTCCTGCATCTGCTCGGCCATCTTCACCGCATGATATATTGCATGCGCTGATTCTAGTGCCGGGATGATCCCCTCCGTCCGACTTAGGAGTTTAAGCGCCTCAAGGGCTTCATCATCTGTTACAGATGTTGCCTTGATTCTGCCTTTCTTTAGTAAGTAGCTCAGCTCCGGCCCAACCCCCGGGTAATCTAGTCCGGCTGCTATTGAGTAGGAGATTTCTATCTGCCCGTATTTATCCTGCAGCAGTTTTGAGTGGGTTCCGTGCAATACTCCGTCGGTTCCGGCACAGAGGGTTGCTCCGTGCTCTCCTGTTTCTATTCCTTTTCCTGCGGCCTCCACCCCGATTAATTCAACATCGTCTTCTAGAAATTCATAGGATATTCCTATTGCGTTACTGCCTCCGCCGACGCAGGCTACTATGAAATCTGGGAGGGAGTTTTCTTTTTCCATAATCTGTTTTTTTGTCTCTTTTCCTATGACGCGTTGGAATTCCCTTACCATCATCGGGTAGGGGTGGGGTCCCACAATACTGCCTATCAGATAGTAGGTTGTCTCTACGTTAGTAAGCCAGTCTCTCATTGCTTCGTTCACGGAGTCCTTTAGGGTGCAGGAGCCTGATGTTACCGGGATTACCTTGGCGTTCATTAGCTTCATCCTGAAGACGTTCAGTTTCTGTCTTTCGATGTCTTCGGTGCCCATATAGACCTCGCATGGGATTCCGAGGGCTGCTGCAGCTATCGCTGTTGCAACACCGTGTTGTCCGGCCCCGGTTTCCGCTATTATCCTCTTCTTCCCCATTTTCTTAGCCAGGAGAGCCTGCCCTAGTGTATTATTTAGTTTATGGGCTCCGCCGTGGAGCACGTCCTCTCTCTTCAAATATATTTTTGCTCCGCCGGTTTTTTCTGTCAGATTCTTTGCGTGATATAGGGGGGTTGGTCTGCCAGCGAATTCCCTCAGATAGTACTCTAATTCCTCCTGGAATTGTGGATTCCCTCTGAATTTATGAAAGGCCTTTTCAAGCTCCTCAAGAGCAGGCATCAACACCTCGGGGGCGAATCTTCCCCCGTATCCATCGAATTTACCGAACTTATCTGGAAGTTTCATTTTCTAATCTCAAAACTTTATTGTTCCTGAACTATAAAGTATTTGCCTTTTTCTCTTGCTATATACGTTAATTTGCCGTTAATTTTTGTGGGACATCGTGCCCAATCGTATCTCTTCCCCTCTTCACCCCCATACACTATAAACTCCTCCTCTCCTTCTGCTACAATATATGTCAAATCGTTGGCTTTAGTGGGACAGCAGGTAATACCAAGACGCGCAATATCATATTCTTTTCCTATCTCTTTCCCATCATATACTATGAACCAGTTACCTCCCTTTACTGCATCATACACTAATTTGCTGTTGACTTCCGTGAAACATCCTATATTATCGTATTCTTTTCCTATCTCTTTTCCATCATATACTATGAACAGCTTATCTCCGCTTATTGCCTTATACGCCAACTTGCCATTTACTTCGGTAGGATAAAGTACCGTGGCATATCCCCTCCTTATCTCTTTCCCATCATATACTATGAAGTCTCCGACACTTTTTACCCGATACGCCAACTTGCCATTTACTTCGGTAGGTGACTGTGCAAAACCGTATTCTTTTCCTATCTCTTTTCCATCATATACTATGAATCTGTGATGTCTTACTATGCTGATTTTGTCTCTTTCTTCTACTGTTTCTTCTACTACATCATATGCTAGCTTACCGTTGATTTCAATGGGAGGGCCCACGTCAGCATATTTTTTCCCTATCTCCTGCCCATCACACACTATAAAGTGTTTGTTTCCATCATGTGCCTGATAAGCAAGTTTACCGTTGATTTCAACGGGGAAATGTACCCATTCATATTTCATCTTTATCTCATCCCCTCCATGCACTATAAACCATTCAGTTCCATCGCGTGCTACATATGTTAATTTACTGTTGATTTCAGCAAGGCAACATATATAATCATACTTTCTTTCTGATTCCTTAAACGCTATGCCATCTGTAGTAGTTAGAGTGATTGTAGAGGAAACGGTTTTTACACTTGTGCTTGTAACTTCGAGGGTAGTGTTGCTACGTTCCCGTGGAGCCGGTTCAAGACACCCTAAAGACAAAATTAAAATCCCCAAGATTAAAATACCTTTGAGTTTCATTTTACCTCACATTGATTTTGCATTTTTTATAAATATCTCAATCTTCTTTTTATCTTTTTCCCTTGGCTTGGATTCAACGCCGCTTGATGTGTCAACAGCATACGGTTTAACCTTTTCTATCGCACTTCCCACATTCTCTGGGCTCAGGCCGCCTGCGAGAATTACGGGCGTATTTATGGATTCCACGATTCTCCTGCTGATATCCCAGTCATGGACTTTTCCTGTCCCCCCCGACATGCCCTTAATCTGCGTATCCAAGAGTATTGCATCCGCAATCCCTGAGTATCTCTCTGAATTTATTATGCAATTTTCATCCACTGAAATTTTTTTTATTATCCTCAGCCTGCTTTTTTCTCTCAGCTCTCTGACGAAATCCAGAGACTCGTTTCCGTGCAACTGTATGTAGTCGGCACCGGTTTCTTCTATCTCAAGAGCCTCCCCTATGCTTCCTGGGGTTGCAACCACAACCCTTGAAACGAAAACCGGCAGCACATCAAATATTTTTCTTGCTGTCTCTAGGTCCACATATCTCGGGGTCTCTTTGACATTTATAACGCCGACTGCGTCCGCTCCATAACCTGCCGCCATCAACGCATCTTCCTTGCTGGCTATGCCGCAAATCTTTACTTTGATCATTTCCCTACAAGCCCCCTTACCTTTTCTTCGATATTTCCGGCCTGCATTATGCTTGTCCCGATTAATGCTGCTGTTGCTCCTGCAACAAGAACGCGCTCTAAATCCCCCTTGTTATTGATTCCGCTCTCGCTGACTATTATCCTGTCTTTCGGGATTTTACTTGCCAGAGATTCTGTAGTGCCTAAATCTATCTCTAAGGTTTTCAGGTCCCTGTTATTAACTCCAATCAGCCGCGCATCAGAATCCAAAGCAAACATTAATTCATCCTCGGAATGAACCTCAACCAACGCCTCCATCCCAAGACCATGTGTTAATCCCACAAATTCTTTTGTTTTATCCCTTAACAAGGAAACAATTAATAACACAACATCTGCTCCCGCTCCATAGCTCTGATATAACTGAAACTCATCGACGATGAAATCCTTTCTCAAGAGGGGGATTTCAACAGCTTCCCTCACCCTTCTTAAATCATCTAAGCTTCCATCAAAGTACTTATCTGTCAAAACAGAGATTGCGCATGCGCCGCCTTTCTCCATCTGTTCCGCTACCTCCACGGGATCTATATCTCTGATTTTCCCTCTGCTGGGGCTTTGCCTTTTTATCTCAGAAATCACCGGAGCCAATCCCCTGCCCCGGGCTTCCTCTATCGCCGAAACCAAGCTACGCCTCTCCTTCATCACCTTGATCTCATCCAGTTTCTCATCCTTTATTGTCTCGAAACTAAATTTCATTTTCCTGTAAATTCAATAAACTCCTGAAGTTTTTTATAGGCTTTGCCGGAATCCAGAACATCCCTAGCTACCTCAACTCCCTTACCCAGGTCTTCTGCCATCCCGCCAACAACCATTCCCGCTGCAGAATTTAATAAGGCGATCTCCATTCTCGGACCCCTGTCCTCTCCCCTGAGGATGTCTGTCAGGATTTTCGCGTTCTCTTTCGTGCTTCCGCCAGCCAGATCCCCTACCTCCGCCCTACGTAAACCAAAATCCTCCGGCTTTACAAAGTATGTCCTGATTTTATTCTCCCTTAACTCCGATATCTTCGTCTTCCCTGCTGTGGATATCTCATCCAGGCCGGGTTCGCCGTGAGCTACGATAGCATGCCTCAGACCCAGAATCCTGAATACGTTGGCAAGGGTTTCGGTTAAATCCGGGTCAAAGACTCCCATCAACTGGGCCCTGGCATTAGCTGGATTCGTTAAGGGCCCGAGGATGTTGAAGACTGTTCTGAAACCCAACCCCCGCCTCACCGGCATAACATGCTTCATCGCCGAGTGATGCATGGGGGCGAACATGAAGCCGATTCCCACCTTCTCTATGGACTCCCTGATTTTTCTGAAGTCAGAGTTCAGGTTAACTCCCAGCTCCTCCAGGACATCAGCTGATCCGCATTTTGATGTTAGGGCTCTGTTGCCGTGTTTTGCTATTGGAATCCCGGCTCCCGCAACTATGAACATCGCCGTAGTGGAGATATTAAAGGTATTTAATTTATCGCCTCCTGTTCCGCATACATCAACAAGCGTGCCATCAACCGCAGGCTCTATTTTTGCTGCGAATTCCCTCATCACCCTGGCAAAGGATGCAATCTCCCCGGATGTTTCGCCTTTCATCCTCAGGGCTGTGAGAAAAGCTGAAATCTCTATCTCATCGGAGCCTCCGGACATAATGGTTTTCATGGCACTTTCGGCTTCTTCTCTGCTGAGATTTCCTCCATCAACAATCTTTGAGAGTATTTCTTTCATGGTTTCACCTCAACTGTCACGCCCAGTTGACATGCGTGTGGGGCATGCGCTTCGCTTAGCCCCACTTTACTTTAATTTAACTCACCAATTACAATGTTGTCGCTCTATTAACCCTATAATTGGCATATGTATTTGTATTTTATGATGTAAACTTGGAATTATCTCATTTCACCTCAAGAAAATTTTTCATTATCTTCATGCCCTCCTTGGTTAATATGGATTCTGGGTGAAACTGTAGTCCATATACTGGAAATTCTTTGTGTTTTAAGCCCATTATCTCATTATCATCCAGGCTTCTTGCGGTTACCTCTAGACATTCTGGTAGGGATTCATCATCCACTACCAGGGAATGGTACCGTACGACCTTCAGGGGGTTTGAGATGCCGTCTAGGATTCCTTTACCGTTATGTTCAATCAGAGAGGTTTTTCCGTGTTTCAGTGTCTTCGCCCGCCTAATTTTTGCACCGAAGACATGTCCAATGCATTGGTGGCCCAGGCAGACTCCCAGCGTCGGAATTTCTGGGCTTATTTTCTTGATGACAGTGTTTGATATCCCCGCATCCTCCGGCGTCTTGGGTCCGGGAGAGATTATGATACGGCTGATTGAGTTCTCTTTTATTGCGTTTTCTATTTCATCAATACCTGATGTGTTCTGGAAAACAATCGGGTTCCCACCGAGCATTCCAACATACTGCACGAGGTTGTAGACGAAGGAGTCTATGTTGTCGATTACAAGGACTTTAGAGGTTTCTGTTGTTTTCATATTTATCATCGATCAATATACCCGATTACATCAACTTCAACTTTTATGTCCATCGGAAGCCGTCCTGCTTGTATGCATGTGCGTGCCGGCGGATTTTTGCTGAAATATTTTTCATATATTTTATTGAATCTCTGGAAGTATTCCATGTCGCTGAGGTATACTGTCACCTTCAATGCGTTTTCTGGTGAGGAGCCTGCGGCAAGAAGTATTGTTTTTATGTTTTTAAGGGTACATTCTGCCTCTTCCTCAATGCTGCCTACTATGATCTTGTTTGTTTTCGGATCCACAGGTCCCTGACCTGATACGAAAACCAGATCACCGTAGATTACAGCCTGTGAATACGGGCCCTGGGGTTCAGGGGCGTTTTCCGTGAACAATATCTTCTTGGGTTTTTTCATTTTCACTTGTTTTGATTTTTGACAAAATAACAAAATTGTTATTTTCTCTTCTTTGTAACAAATCTGTTATGAATGGAGTTCTTTTGTTGATTGGAGGGCTAAGTGATTCGGGAGTTTTATTGTCCTCACTTTTTCAATTTATCATTGATATAACCACTAATGCCTAAATCCATTTGTTCTTTTAAGTGTTCGTACAAACTTAATATTTTTTCCAATATTTTTTTCTTTGCTTCTTTTCGTTTCTTTATTTCATTCGCGTCAGTAGTATCAGGTCGTATAGAGTCGTAGCTTTTTAGAAGTGTTTCATTATCATATAGTTTCTTTATTTCGATTATCAAATTTGGTGGAATCCATGCAGTTAGATAATTATTCAGTATTCTATTCCATTCGGTATTTTCAGGTAGTTTTTCTTGCTTATAACTTGTATCTGATAGACGCCGGTAGTGATCCCTTCTATCGATATATGATCTGTAAAATACTTTTATAGACCTATTTTTGTTTAAAATATCTTTCAGGGTATCTAGTTCTCTACAAAGGGGTTCATGGATTTTCTCGATGGCTTCTCTCTTTGTATTTTTATAATTTCCAAAATCAGAGAATATGAATCCTAAAATGACACCAATGAGGACACCTATGACACCAATAATAGCAGCAAATATGATCATACGATTGGATTCGTCCATTGCTTGTCTTTGTTTATCCATTATCTCTGTTTGCCGCTTGCTTATGTTGGTTTGCTCTTTTGATATCTCCAACATTCGCTTGGTTAGGTATTCCGATTCAGCCATAACATCTTTCGTGGTTTTCCGTGATAGCGAGGGTATATCACACTCTCCTCCACTTTCAAGTAGATTAAAGCCATGAAGAGCATTGAGAAATACAGTACAACGTCTGCTACCTGCAGGTATTGTAACAGTACAGTTTAAGTTATAATAAGTTAATAATCTGCCTTTTTTATCTTTTACTAAAGGAGGCCCTGTGGTGATTCCACCACAGTTTATTTTATCTGTTATATTCCTATCTTGCGAATAACAAACAAGAGATAGATCTCCTTGTAGCATAATATAGGAGATATTTCCAGTAATAGGGATGCTAACAGACATTGTAGCAGACCTACCATCGACTAGATCGGAGTGGTAATCACCGTACCCGGTGAGATTCAATATTATTTCATTGTCGATTATTGCCCCCCTTGGAAAACAATAGTTTTTCTCATTAGTAGCAAATCCATTTTGTATAATTAACAGTATAATAAAACCCAGAACCGCGTATCTTTTTTTCATTCCCCCACCCCCAGTGCCTTCAGCATGCCTTTTCCCTTGCTCATCGTCTCATGATATTCTTTCTCTGGGATTGAATCCGCGACTATCCCAGCACCTACCTGTATATAAGCCTTATCTTTCTCAAAGACTATCGTCCTGATAGTTATTGCTGTATCCATATTCCTGTTGAATGAAAAATAACCCACGCAGCCAGAGTAAATCCCCCGCCTCGTAGGCTCCAGCTCCTCTATGATCTCCATCGCCCTCACCTTCGGGGCACCTGACACGGTCCCGGCAGGAAATATGCTCTGCAGAGCATCGAACTCATCTTTTCCTTTTTTTAACTCACCAACCACTTCTGAAACCATGTGCTGGACGTGGGAATATTTCTCCACCTCCATGAATTTTGTCACCTTAACTGTTCCAAATTCAGCCACCCTGCCCACATCATTCCTGCCCAGATCAACAAGCATTAGATGTTCAGCCCTCTCCTTTTCATCTTGCAGCATCTCCTCCTCCAATCTCCTATCTTCTTCGGGTGTTTCCCCCCGCGGTCTCGTGCCGGCAATAGGATAGGTCTCCACCCTCCTGTTTTCCACCCTGACAAGCATCTCCGGGCTTGAGCCGACTATTTTCCTGTCGCCGAAATCCAGGTAATACATGTACGGTGAAGGGTTTATCTCCTTCAGATTCCGGTATATCGAGAATTTATCCCCCGGGAATTCCGTCTCAAGGCGCTGGGAGAGAACAGCCTGGAGTATGTCGCCAGCGTATATGTAATCTCTGGCTGCCTTCACATTCTCTTCGAACTCTTTTTTTGTTGTGTTCGAGGAGAAACTCCCAGCATATTCGTTATGTATTTTTTTTGTGTTGTAGGAAGAGCATGATAGCCCGTCGGCGATTTCCCTCAGCTCTCTTTTGATTGTTTCTCTGTCTATATCTTCCTCCTTGAGAAACTGGTGCGACAGTAGGTAGGTCTTGTTTTCCTTGTGGTCGAAGATCACGTTGTTTTTAGTGAGTATGAACTCGCAGTCCGGCTCCCTTAAATCATTTCTTGTATTTCCTTCGAGATCGATGAAATATCTTATTATATCGTAGGAGAAATAGCCGACAAATCCGCCGAAGAATCGGGAGATAGTGTTTCCCGCCAGATTAAATTCGTTCATAAGATTTCTCATTATCTGAAGTGGGTTGTCTCCTTCTGCTTTAAGGACTCTTAGGTCTGGGTCGAGTATATCCAGGTTGATGTTTTTTTCCTTGATTGTTAATTTCGCTGTTGGATTAAATCCGATGAAACTATATCTGGCTACTTTTTCCCCGCCTTCTGAGGATTCAAGTAGGTAGGTATCCTTTCCGTGGATTGCTTCGTAGACCTTCTCCGGGTTTCTTTCTGTGATTTCTATGGAAACTGGGAAAACTTGCATGTCATATATATGGCATTTAGTATATAAATATACATAAGTGTACAGATATGGGCACTGTTGCGTTTAGGGGGATAGAAAACAATGTTGCATGTCGGGGGATTTTGGGAGCTTTGTTACTGTAACAATGTGGAGAGAGTTTATTTACAATATAAGTGTTAGGTATGTAGGTGGATAGAACACACGATCATTTGCATATTTATTCTAATAAACCAGATAGATTATATGGCACCACTTCTCAA
>CBFCYF010000020.1:0-19324 GCA_965602195.1 uncultured archaeon
GGTGTGTTTGAGAGGTAAATCCAGTAAAACAAGGATTGAAACGGGGCATGCGAAGCATACTCAAGATTCAGGCGACAGGTTTGAGAGGTAAATCCAGTAAAACAAGGATTGAAACCATTCTTTGCAGCTATAGACCACCGGAGAACCACAGTTTGAGAGGTAAATCCAGTAAAACAAGGATTGAAACTAGTCTGCCTTCTATATTCCTATTCAATAGGACTTTGTTTGAGAGGTAAATCCAGTAAAACAAGGATTGAAACATAGATTCAGGGGAAGGGAAATCAACAGATAAAGTAGTTTGAGAGGTAAATCCAGTAAAACAAGGATTGAAACTGCTTACATTCACGGCACGAATATACCACCGGAGAGTTTGAGAGGTAAATCCAGTAAAACAAGGATTGAAACTGAGTGGTCTTGTCATACTGAATGTGATCATATAGATGTTTGAGAGGTAAATCCAGTAAAACAAGGATTGAAACCCAAGCCACTTTATCTGGCAACCATAATATATCTTGGTTTGAGAGGTAAATCCAGTAAAACAAGGATTGAAACGTAAGTGGGAAGGTTAAGAGGGGGTGAGGATACCTTGTTTGAGAGGTTAATCCAGTAAAACAAGGATTGATACAGACTATAAAAGAGGCATCCCATTCACACCCTCCAATGTTTGAGAGGTAAATCCAGTAAAACAAGGATTGAAACCTACCTGGGAACCATAGTCTCCGACTACTTCCGCGTTTGAGAGGTAAATCCAGTAAAACAAGGATTGAAACCTTGATTCATGTGCATCTTCCTGATCCTTTTTCGAGGTTTGAGAGGTAAATCCAGTAAAACAAGGATTGAAACTGATAATCAGGATATGCCCCCCCCTACCTCCTAAATGTTTGAGAGGTAAATCCAGTAAAACAAGGATTGAAACGAGCTTATGCAAAGATTGTTCCAGGTGTGAGAATTGGGGGTTTGAGAGGTAAATCCAGTAAAACAAGGATTGAAACCCTCTAGCCGGAGCATTCTTCTGAAGCTCCCTATGGGTTTGAGAGGTAAATCCAGTAAAACAAGGATTGAAACCTGAAATTTTTACCTCTACTATGTCGACCACAAAAAGTTTGAGAGGTAAATCCAGTAAAACAAGGATTGAAACACCGACTCAACAGAACAGACACCCCGCACGTCTACAGTTTGAGAGGTAAATCCAGTAAAACAAGGATTGAAACCCAAGGGAACATCAGAACCAACCTCAACAGAAGAATAAGTTTGAGAGGTAAATCCAGTAAAACAAGGATTGAAACCCCTTAACAATCGCGACATAACAGGGTGTGAGAGCCGTTTGAGAGGTAAATCCAGTAAAACAAGGATTGAAACGGGCTGGTCTGTGCCTAATACTTCTCTGGTGTCTGTGTTTGAGAGGTAAATCCAGTAAAACAAGGATTGAAACAACCAGATAGAGGAGAACCTAAACAAGAAGATACAAGAGTTTGAGAGGTAAATCCAGTAAAACAAGGATTGAAACTATCTGTAATGCAACCAAAAAAACCGTTGGACTGACTGTTTGTGTGGTTAATCCAGTAAAACACGGATTGAAACTATGATACAGAGGGAATAATATAAAAACCACTAAAGTTTGAGAGGTAAATCCAGTAAAACAAGGATTGAAACATCGAGACTTGGATCAAGCTAGCCCTTAGATGGATAGTTTGAGAGGTAAATCCAGTAAAACAAGGATTGAAACAACGAGAAAATAGTCCGAAAACTAAGAGGAAACCATTGTTTGAGAGGTAAATCCAGTAAAACAAGGATTGAAACTTCGGATCAGATTTAGGGTTGTATAGGCCCTTGGTGGTGTTTGAGAGGTAAATCCAGTAAAACAAGGATTGAAACTTAAAGAGGGTAGAGATTATATTAATATATGGAAAGGATTCGGGGACAGGGAAACCATAGGAGAATAATATTTAAAAAAGGAGGTGATATAAATGCCAAATAAAGATGCAAAAGGCCCCAGAAGCGGTTCAAGAGGACCTAGAGATGGTAGAGGTGAAGGACAAGGAAGGGCTGACGGAAAGGGAACAGGAAAGAAGACCGGCGGAAGAAAAGGAAGCTGTTAGTCGTTTATAGTGAAGTCCCCCCCCTCAAACCACATGTTTAATGCGGAGAGAGCTGAGGGTTTAGGAGAGGGGCTTAGCTGATCAAGCAAGAGAAACCCTGGGATTTAAGAGACAAACCCAGTAGAACAAAGACTGAAACTTTATCAGCCCGCCATCCGGTTACTCAAGAAGAAGATGCGCCGAGGTTGGGATTCGAACCCAAGTGACCCTAAGGGTCACGAGCTTAGCAGGCCCGCGCGTTAAACCAGACTCCGCCACCTCGGCATGATTGAATGGATTACATATCAGGACGCGTTTCAAAGAGTGTGCTTAAGCAAAAGCGAAACACACCCTAGTCCTCGGCATAAAAGATAATCCCTACTCCTCCAGCTCTTCAGCTTCATCTATGAGCATTATAGGTATGCCGTCCTCTATCCTGTACCTCAGCCTGCATTCACTGCAGATAAGTGAACCCTTCTTTAACTCTAAATCACCCTTACATTTAGGGCATGCCAACACCTCAAGGAGTTTCTGATCCATAATAGTATTATGTATTCCAGCTAAAAAAAAAGTTTAACCCGTCTTCCATTTACGGGGATAAGTTCCGGGTTTCATAACCACCCTCGCCAGGTTGACGACCTCCCCCTTCTTCATCCCTAAAATCTCCTCAGAAGATCTCAGGCTCCTACCAACCGCCACCAACTCACTTTTAAGTGAGAAAATAGCAACCGTATCGTTTCCACCAATTCCCTCCTCAAGTTTCACTACACCCGGCGCGTTCAGGTTTGCCCCATGACACACAGCGTCCACGGCACTATCCTTAACCCACACCCTCCCCAGACCCTGAACCGCCCCCTCCACCGGCAGAATCACCTTCCTAAGATAAGACTCATCCCCGCTCTCCCGGTAAAACTCATAGGCATCCTTAAGATCATGCAAGGTGACTAAGCCCTCCTCAGTGAATGGCCCGGCCCGGGTTCTCCTCAGCTCCAACATATGAGCCCCCACCCCCAGAATCAACCCAATATCATTGCAGAGTTTCCGTATGTAAGTGCCTGCCTCACAACTAACCTTAAATAATACCATTCGGTCGTCCCTCTCAAGGATAGTTAAGTCATAGATCGTTCTCTCCCTTAACTGCCTCTTCACAGCGGATTTCAGAGGAGGCCTCTGCAATATTCTGCCCCGCATGTATATGAACACATCCCCCAGATCACCATCAGATACACTACCATGGACATCCATCAACGTCACATACTCCTTACCTGCAGTGAGTAGAAACTGGAGGATTTTTGTAGAATCCATTAATCCAACAGGCAGAACACCAGTTACCCGAGGATCAAGGGTTCCGGAGTGGCCTCCCCTCTCAATTCCAAGAATGTCCTTAACCCATGAAACAACCTGATGAGATGTGGGGCCAGAGGGTTTATCCAGATTCACGACTCCACACTGTATGTGCTGCTGTATTGAACGCTCCCCAGGATAACAACCGTATTGAGGATCTGTTTCAGCCTCTTCCTTAACCCGGATCTCACGCAGAACCTCAGGGCTCATTTTAAAGTGCAGAAAAAAGGGGTTAAAATCCCTCCTTCTCGAGTTTTTTAACAACCTTCTGCGTCTTTACACCCGCCTCAATATCAACAACAGAGGGTAATGGCTCCAGATGCTTTAGATTAACCTTTCCTCTTTCAACATCTCTCCCATCAACTACTACGAGGTTGTTATCCACTCTCTCAACGATAACACAGTATCTCCCGGCTTCCTTCCCACGGGTTTTCCTACATACCCTGCCAACTTTCATAATCATTTCAGTGACTTCCCCCCACAATATCTAAATTTCCCTAGATAATTGAATTCGCAAAGCGAATTCCTTTTCTTTCCGCCAACGCTTTCTTTTCCAAAGAAAAGGTTGAGCCCGACGGGGTTTGAACCCGCGACCCCTCGGTTAAAAGCCGAGCGCTCTACCAGACTGAGCTACGGGCCCGTGAAAGAAAAACCTCCAGCGAATGAATAAAGATTTAGGTAGTTAATGCTTAAATTTAAGGGATATGCAATATACTATAATTATGCATCGAATCAGAGAATAAATAACAATGGATTTTCTCTCCTCCATACTTGTGGGCCTCGTCCAGGGCATTACAGAGTGGCTTCCCATCAGCAGCACAGGGCAGAGCATGATTGCTTTGATGAATTTTCTTAAGCTGGAGCCGGAGGATGCATTCTCCCTGGCAATATACCTCCATATTGGGACACTGCTTGCGGTTCTTGTCAAAATGCGTGGGGAGGTGAAGGATATAATCCTGAAACTGCCGAAATTCAGGGAGGATAAGCTTGTTCAATTCATCATTACATCCACTTTTTTCACAGGTATAGTAGGGCTTCCAGTATATCTGGTTTTGAAGGGAAACTTCAAGATGTGGGCGGGTGACCTCGTCACCGCATTAATTGGGTTGTTTTTGATTTTAACGGGATTAATGCTCTACCTATCAAAGAAGAGAGTGGGTGGGAAAGACATCGCAGACCTGAATTTCTTGGATATGGCATCTGTGGGAATCGCACAAGGATTCACCCCCCTGCCTGGAATCTCGCGGTCTGGGACAACAACAGCGGTCCTGCTTTTCAGGAACATGAGGCAGGATGATGCCCTGAGGCTCTCTTTTCTGATGTCTATCCCTGCAATAATCGGCGCCGTATTCCTTGAGATTCTACAGGAAGGCCTTGAGAGTTTTGATTCTATGGCAATTCCAGGTATCCTATCAGCCTTCTTATTCGGATACCTGACAATCGATATACTCCTAAAGTTTGCAAAAAAAACCCGCTTTGATTTTTTCTGTATAGTATTCGGTTTAGTTGCTATATTCTTCTACCTGCTTATTTTAGCATCTTAAGCAATCCATGACAACCCAGTGGGTCTGTCTTTTAAGCATCCCCTCGCTTCTCCCAGGTTAAGGTCTCTGCCGCCTCATCGGAGATGACGGTGAGTGGAGCGGTATCAGTACCGTCTGCGAAAACACCTGTGATCTTAAATAGGGGATCTGGAAAAATCACACATCTCACCGGTAAAGCCCCCAGGTTGATGACGCCACGGCCATCCCGTAACTTTACTCTTATTCATCTCTCTTCTATAACAATTAGAGTAACTAAAATAGGTTATAGGAGGTTATAGGAGGTATGGAGGAGTCCAGGGAGGAGGAGCGGGAACTTCTGGTTAGGAACTTAATAAGACATAAGTACCTCTCCAAGCCAGAGGTTATAGAGGCTATGGATGCCGTCCCCAGACACTGTTTTGTGCCGGAGTTTGAAGAATCTGGCGCCTATCTCGATAATCCTCTGCCCATCGGCCATGGACAGACTATAAGCGCTCCGCATATGGTGGCCATAATGACCGAGGCAATAGATGTTAAAGCACACCATAAGGTTCTGGAGATAGGAGCGGGAAGCGGTTATCAGGCCGCAATTCTGGCAGAGATCGTAGATAAGGGAAGGATTATAACAGTTGAGAGGATACCTGAGATAGCAGCAAAGGCAGCCGGTGATCTGAAGAGACTTGGCTATGGGAATGTGGAGATGGTTGTTGCAGATGGAACCATGGGATATGAGAAGGAGGCACCATATGACAGGATACTTGTAACCGCCGGCGCCCCAAGGATCCCCGAATCCCTGCTAGAGCAGTTGAAGGATCCGGGGAAATTACTTATCCCTGTTGGTGGAAGAGGGCTTCAGGAACTTAAGCTGGTAGAGAAGAGGGATGGAAAATTTTCCACCAAGAGTCTCGGAGGCTGTGTCTTCGTCCCTCTCATTGGGGAGGAGGGATGGTAGGGGTCCAAGGTATTTTTATGCATGACTGGTGATAAATATATCAAGGTTGTAATAATGATGAGGATAAAAAAATGTTGGAGATAGAGATTAAAGCTCCGTGTGGAGATATAAGGGAGAAGCTTAAGGATGTCGGAGCCGTGTTTATAAAAAAGGAGAGGCAGGAGGATACATACTACAATGCCCCTCATAAGGATTTCAGGGAGACAGATGAGGTGTTGAGGGTGAGGAGGGTTGGAAGCAGCTATTTACTCACCTATAAGGGATCCAGGGAGGATGATGGAACAAAGGCCAGGCAGGAGGTTGAGATCCCAATAGATAGGGGGATGGATGAGATCCTCCACAAGCTGGGTTTTAGTAAGGGAGCTACATTGGAGAAAGACAGAGAGATATACGACCTCGGGGACGTCCTGGTATCTGTGGATGATGTAGAGGGTTTAGGGAGATTCATCGAGCTTGAGACAACAGATTACAAGCACAAGGAGAGACTGTTTGAAATTCTGAACAATCTGGGTATTGAAAGAGATAAGGTGATCGTGAAATCCTACATGGAGATGATCGAGGAGAGGGGATGAGCCTAGTAAAAACATTCAGAGATTCCATTTATTTATTGACGAAAAAGCCGAAGATATTCATACCTAATCTGATCTCAGCCGCACTTTACACAGCCCTTGAGATATTCATCTACGGCATCCTCTTTAAGGCGATGAATTCTATTTTACTGCCACCGGAGACGGTATCCGGGGTCACCACCGTCGACCTGTTGGTTCTGTCCAGTCTAATCCTGTTTTTCCCCATAATAGGTGCTATAGACATCATAACATATGCCATGTACCCTTCCATGGTCTCTGATCACCACAACAGAAGAGAAGTCCGTTTATTGAAGTCTCTTAAGGATGCTTTATCGGCGTGGAAGATTCTTCTTTCATTTGCTGTCATTATCTTTCTATTCCTGATACTCACCTTTACGGTTGTTTTTATCTTCACTGTGATATCCGTATTGTTGAATGAGATGTTCATCATATGTCTCTCGTTCCCAGTTCTTGTCATAGCATTGATAATCCTCATGACCGGGATATTCTTTGTGATACCTATTGGGGTTATAGAGGGGGAGGGTGTGGTAAGTAGTCTCAGAAAGAGCCTTAATATGGGCACAAGACACAAAAAGGAGGTCACCGCCCTGAATGTAATGATCATCGCTTCTATAATAGTTGTCTTGATTCTTACCAACATAACGGGAACAGGCGGGGCAGGAATCCAGTGGACGATCCCTGCTCTGATATTATTTATTCTCTCTAAGCTAGTCCAATCCATAGTTTATACGTATATATGTACAGTAAATCCCTATTTCTACCTGAGCAGAAGATGAGGATTATAGGATACGGCAACAGGAAGGCGGTGGACGATATCATAGAGAGATCAGGCCTTGAGTTTGAGGACATTAAGAGGGTGGTGGATGCCATACTTAAAGATGTGAGAGAAAACGGCGATGTCTCCCTGTTCAAATACACGGAGGAATTTGATCAATTCAAGCTGAGTGAAGACAATATCAGGATCAGGGATGATGAAATAAAAGATGCCTGCTCGAGACTGGACGGTATGGTGCTGAAGGCATTGAAGCACGCCCATAGGAATATAAGCAGATTCCACAGTCGTCAACTTGAGGGGATAGAGAGGGAATGGAGTATTGAGGTGGATGCGGGGGTCACAGTAGGGGAAAAATTTTTCCCGATAGACAGCGTCGGTTGTTACGTCCCAGGAGGTTTAGCATCTTATCCCTCAACGGTTCTTATGGGTGTAATCCCGGCAAAAATTGCTGGGGTAGAAAGAGTAGTGGTCGTCTCACCACCCCCCATATCAGATGCCATCCTTGTGGCCTGCGACATATGCGGCGTTGATGAAGTCTATGGGGTTGGAGGGGCACAGGCAATTGCAGCCCTCGCCTACGGCACAAAGTCAATAAGGAAGGTAGATAAAATAATAGGCCCCGGCAACAACTATGTTATGGCAGCCAAGATGATGGTCTTTGGGGAGGTGGGTATAGAAACACCAGCCGGACCCTCAGAGCTGTTAATCATCGCAGATGAGACCTCAAATCCCGGCTTTATCGCATCAGATCTGCTGGCTCAGGCAGAGCACGACCCCGATGCCCAGGCCATCGTTGTGACAGACTCAAGGGAAATTGCTGAAGAGATATGTGAGGAGGTTGAGTCGCAGATAAGGGATCTTGACAGAAGCGAAATCCTTGAGAGGAGCCTGAAGCAGTCGGCGATAATACTCACAGAGAATCAGGAGGAGAGTATAGACTTCGTAAATGAATACGCTGCTGAGCATCTACTTGTAATGACCGAGCATCCTGAAGAAACCCTTGGGGGGATCAGAAATGCCGGGGCAATCTTCCTGGGTGACTACTCGGCGGTTGCCGCAGGAGACTATGCATCCGGGGCGAACCATATTCTGCCCACAGGAGGCGCAGCCAGATTCTCTTGCGGCTTAGGTGTGAGGGACTTTCTAAGGAGCGCAAGCGTACAGAAGATTAGCAGGCAGGGACTGTCTTCGCTGAGAGAAACGATAGGGGTCATTGCAGAGGCAGAGGGCCTTATAGCCCATAAGAAATCGGTAGAGAGAAGATTTCTGTAGATGCATATCCACTCGACCTATTTCAGGTATATGTTCTTTCCCTTGTGGTATATCCAGGTTGCGTCAAGCCCCCCCTGATCCTTAATAACCTGGAGGAACCCCTTAACCTTAGCGTCGCAGTTGTCTGCGTAGTGTAGGGCGCAGGCTTCGGCGGTTGCAGGTATCTTAGGGGATCCCCACTCATATTCGCCGTGGTGGCTTAGTATCATATGACTTAGCTTCATCTTGTAGTCGTCTGGGAAATCAGGTAATTTCTCCATCTTCTCCCCTATAATCCTATCCCCTAAGACTATATGCCCTATGAATTGTCCCTCGTCGCCCATAGTGATACTTACTGTGTACTTGTATTCATGGATTTTCCCTATGTCGTGGAGTATTGCTGCGGTCAACAGGATATCCCTGTCGAGTTCGGTGTAGAAGCCGCAGAGGGACTCACATATCTTAACCACCCCGACGGTATGCTCAAGGAGTCCGCCCAGGAAGTTGTGGTGGAGTGTTATCGCCGCCGGCGACTCTTTGAATGCTTTAACAAACTCGGGGTCGTCGAAGAAGCTGTGTAGAAGCCGGTTTAGATGAGGATCGTTTATGGAGTCTATAATCCTCCTGAGATAATCCAGCAATCCCTCCACATCTTTCTCTGTTTTTGGCAGGAAGTCACTTAGATCATATTCCATCCGGTCGCATTTTGTTATAGTATGTTGTAGTTCCTCGTTCATGTGGATCTCCAGCTGATCCCTGAAGGAGCTGACTCTGCCGGCAACAAACACCAGGTCATCAACATCAAAGCACTGGTATACCCCGCTAACACTGTCTCTGTCTTTTCCGCCCCAGTATTTAATCTTCATGTCGCCTGTTTTGTCGGCAACCGTGAAATCAAAAGACCATCCCTTAACGTATTCCCGCATAGCACCCTTGAATTTAACCGCAAACACATCATTCACGTCAGAGCCTAATTTAAGGTCAGAGATGAACTGATTTTTGCTTGATTTAATCTTCTTCTGTATATGCCTTCGGGTTGTTTCCATTTTTGGCTCCTATATACTATATCTCTTAGCTTTTACAGGAATATTAATGCCTGTATTCTCAGGTAGGAAATCCCTGAACATCTCGGGGTGTTCCGTATGTACCGGATACAGTTTCTTGGGGTTTATTTCCCCTATAATTTTAATTAACTCGGATCTTGGGGCGTGACCTGAGCAGTGGGCCTGATGGAACTCCATGCTGAAGTAGTCAATCCAGTTTTTCATCCTCTTAAAGCTTACCCCCATCTCCTCGTTGAAGGGCTCAGAAAGAGAGTGAACGTATACGCTGTTCTTTGGCTTCAAGTCCACGAGATTGTTGAAGTACCAGAAATTCAATACAAGCATATACTCACTTTGTTTCTTTCGGATCTCATCTGCTGTAAGGATGTTCGGGTAATCCAGCCTGTCTTTGATGAACTGGTAGTTGCTGTAGTCGCCCACATCATAGGTTCCTGTTGCCAGCTTAGGCTTAAATATCATGATGTTTTCGTCGGTTGCGCCTGGGACATCCAGCTTCTTATCTGAAGCATATCTCTCAAGGAAACATGCGTGTTTGAAGCTTATCACCATCTTCCTGCCTGATTTTTGGGCGATCCGGTAGAAGGTCCTGAACCGGTCCACATCCTTGAAGTTGAAATCAGCTATAGTCAGTCCACGGCAATCACCGGCTATCTTCCTTGCAGTATCATAAACGGTCTGCTCTGAGGAGTTATCTTCTGCCACATCAATTCTTGTGCCCTCTGTTATCATAGCAGCGGGTTTCGACTGCCTGGCTTTCTCTATAAAATCATAGGTCATCTGGGGGTTGCTTCCATGGAGCCTCAGATCCCCGGTGTATATAACAGCCCCCTCAGAGGTGTGGATTACGAAACCGTATGCCCCGGGTACGGAGTGATCAACGTGGATGGGCTCGATCTCTAAACCTCCTATCCTTAACCTATCGCCTGTCCTGAAGGTTCTGACGGTTCTCGCCACAGGAGGTTTCCTGTAATCGGATCTGAACAGGGGTCTTTTCTTGAAATTCAGGACCTCGCATTCAATATTTCTTTTACTCTGCTCCTCAACCGCCTCCAGAATCAATTTAGCGGTCTCACCGCAGTAGAGGGGTATATCCTCATGAAGGAAGGAGACGTAGTTGGCGTGGTCGGCATGAGCATGGGACAGGATAACTGCATCAATATCCGGCTCCTCGGGGGGCCTGCCATAGTGGGTTAAGAGATCACTTCTATATACTCCTTTTATATCCGGCAGAAGATCCATCGCAAGGAAGTCTCCGATGCCGTTTGCGGTTCTCGGGGTGAGGAATTCCTCAAAGAACCTTCCTCTTGAGCCGAAACCCATACCGAAATCCAGGAATATCCTCGTATCCCCGTCCTCCAACAGAATCTTGTTTCCGCCGATTTCATTCACGCCGCCGTAGAAGGTTAATGAGGTCATTTCAGGTATGCTGTTTTTTTTTCTGTTATTATAATCGCGATTCAAAATTCATATAACACTATGAAAACCCAGCTGACCTCAGTGGACGTGTATATGCAGGTGAATGAACTCAACGGGGCCTTATGTTCCGCAAGAATCGATAAAGCATATCAGATCGCAGAAAAAGAATTGAAGATAAGAGTCCATATACGGGGGGAGGGCTCCCGTGACCTGATCATAGCCCCAAACTTTATCTGTGTTAGTGGATATAAGAGGGCAGCCCCAGAAACACCATCCTCCTTCGCCATGCAGTTAAGAAAGCATCTGAAGGGGGCGTTCATAAGGGAGGTTAGGCAGAGGGGCTTTGAGAGGATTATTGAATTCTATATAGAAAAAAAAGACTGTAGATACAGGCTGATCTGTGAGTTATTCAGCAGAGGTAATGTAATCCTGTGCGATGATAAGGGGAAAATTCTTGGGCTTATGGAGTGGCAGAGGTGGAAGCACAGGAAACTTGGGGTAGGCCAGGAATACAGTTATCCCCCAGGTAGAATAAACCCCTTGGAGATATCTCAGCCAGAGTTTAGGGGGATTCTTGAGGCATCCGCTAAAAGCACGGTGGCGGCATTAGCCACAGACCTTGGCCTTGGAGGAACCTACGCCGAGGAGGTGTGTCTGAGGGCGGAAGTTGACAAAGATAAGAATTTCACCGGATTAAATGATGATGAGATAAAGAGATTATATAATGTGTTCCTGGATTTGACAACAACAGTTAAAAACCATGAAATAAAGCCCCGGATAATCCTTGCGGATGAAAAATCTATCGATGTCACACCTTTTCCACTGAGGATATATGAGGGAATGAAACTGAAGGAATTCGAATCATTTAATTTAGCAATAGATGAGTACTTCAGCGAGAAGGAATCCATATCAGTAAGGAGGGATGCAGAATCCAGATTTAATCAGAAAATGGGCAAGATAAGGCTTATTGAGCAGGAGCAAACGAAGACCATAGAGGAGTTGGAGGGTGTTGCGGTGGAATGTAAGGATATCGGGGATCTGATATATCAGAATATGAATGATGTGGAGGAAATCCTTAAAACAGTGAAGAAATTGAGGGACCGGGACTATGGGTGGGAGGATATAGACCGGGAGTTGTCAGGTAAGAGATTCAATAAGCTGGTGGTTGAATCGGTTAATAAGGATTCATCCATTAATCTAAAAACAGCAGGTGATGAGGGATGATTGGTCTGATGTCGGATTCCCATGATCATATGGATGCCATAAGAGGGGCGGTGGGGTTCTTCAATTCCAGGGGTGTTGATTTAGTGCTGCATGCAGGTGATCTGATCTCTCCCTTCACCGCCGGGGAATTCAGGAAGTTGGAGTGTGGATTCGTGGCGGTCTACGGCAACAACGATGGAGAAAGACGAGGCTTAGCTGAGGGATTCTCAGGGATTGCTGATTTGAAAGATTTCATGGAACTTGAGCATAACGGAAAAAAAATAGCACTCTACCACGGAACATATGAGGGAATCGTGGATGCCCTGGCAGACAGCGGAAGATACGATATCGTGGTGAGAGGCCACACCCACAGGGCAGATATCAAGGTAAAAGACAACACCACAGTAATCAACCCCGGAGAAACCTGCGGATATCTGACTGGCAAAAAGACAATAGCCTTGTTAGATACGGAGAATATGAAGGCAGAGATCATCAACTTAGACTCTGTTTAACAAGAAATTTACGAAGTAAATTTCTTGGTTATTATGAAGTATTGTTATACTTTATAATTCAATAAAAAATGAAGGAAATCACAGGGAAAGAGGATACTATGCTGTTGGTTATAGATATTCAGGACAAGCTGATAAACAACCTCACCTACCCCATCTACGAAAAAGACAGGATTATCGGAAACACCAGGGCACTGATTAAAGCCGCAGATATTTATGGGCTACCTGTTTTAGTAACAGAACAGAAGAAGCTGGGTGAAACCATCCCCGAGATAAAGGAGTTACTCATAGAATATGACTTCTACCACCCCGTCAAGAAATTAAGTTTCAGTTGCTATAGGGATGACGGTTTCAGGGGGATTCTTAAGGAGGTGGATCGTTCAACCGTAATACTCTGCGGTATTGAAGCACATATCTGCGTAGCCCAAACCGCACTTGATCTCATGGTAAACGGCTACGTGGTGCAGGTTGTTGAGGACGCCACCTCCGCACACCCAAAAGAAAATTATGTAACAGCAATCAATAGATTAAGGGATGCTGGGGCAGTAATTACCAGCACGGAAATGCTGGTGTATGAACTGCTTAAGGAGGCGGGAACAGACGAGTTCAGAAGGATACTTAAGGTAACAAAGGAGAGGAGGGATTCAACTCAAATGGGGGGGACGGAGATATAAAAACTAGTTCCAAATCTCTTAGAGTAAGAAGAATAAAATGAAAATCGTTCCAACCACCATCGGGGGTTATCCCAGGCCGGATTGGTTTAAGGGATACCTGAAGGAAGTAGAGGGGTCACAGAAGGGAGATATAAAGGAGATCGAAAAAGGCGAATATAGGAAGGCGTTGGGTGAGGTCCTTAAGGAACAAAAAAAATCAGGTGTAGTGTTGTTCACCGACGGACAGCTGCTCTGGCAGGACTTCCTCTGCCATCTCTGCACGAAGATAGGTGGTTTTGAGATGGGGGGTTTGATAAGATACTTCGACAACAATGTTTATTATCGGATGCCTAAGGCGACGGCGAAACTCAGCTGGGAGGCGGATATTGTTGTAGGGGAATTCAGGGCTGCCCATGAAATAGAATCTGAGATTAAGGCGGTGCTTTCATGTTTCACATTAGCGGGGTTATCGAAGGACGAGTTCTACAAAAACAAGAAGGATTTTATATTGGACATAGCGGAAATCATGAATCAGGAGGCAAGGAAGCTTGTAGATGCGGGGGCAAGGTATATCCAGATTGATGAGCCCTCACTTCTTTATGCAGACAAGGAGGACTTGGAGACTGCAAGGGAGGCGGTGGATGTGATCCGTAGGGGGGTTGAGGCTGAATTCTTCCTCACAACATATTTCGGGAATGCAGAAAAAATCTTTCCCGAGATTCTTGACTTCGACGTCGATGTTCTTGGACTGGATTTTGTTGAAGGCGGGGATAGAAACATTGAACTTTTAGGGGAATATAAAACAAAGAAAGGCATTCAGGCAGGGATTGTTGACGGAAGAACCACTAAAATAGAGAAACCAGATGAGGTAAAAGACAGAGTTAATGCTGTTGTTGAGGTCATTGACGGGGAAACGCTTTATGTGTCGCCGAATACTGGACTTGAGTTCCTGCCGTATCAGAAGGCATCTGAGAAACTCAGGATGATGTGTGACTCCATCAACCTTTTTCTTTCCAACCCTTGATGAGTTGAGCTTTTTCTAAAGCTCGATGACAGAAAGAAATCAACCTAGCTCTTTCTTCAGTAATGGGATGACTGTATCAACATCCGCCCTACCCTTCATCTTACGCATTATCTGGCCCATAAGAAAGTTAAGTGCCTCTGTCCGCCCACCGCTATAGTCCCCAACAGCACCTGGGTTTTCATCTATCACCTCAGAAATAACCTTCGCCAGCTCATCCTCCTCCTTCACCCGGCCCAAACCCTCCCTCTCAACCACCGCCCTGGGACTCTCCCCGGAATCAATTATCTCCTCCAAGATCTTCTTCCCCGTGTTTTCAGTGATCTCCTCTCCCTCAAGCAACAACAGCAACTCCAGCATACCCCCCGGGCTTATCCTGGATTCCCTCACGGATATACTCCTGTAGTTCAGTTGCTTCAGAAGCTCCCTGCAAATCCATAACGCAGCCAGCCTCGCATCAACCTCCGAGGCCACAGCCTCAAATAAATCAGCGAGATCCCGGTCCCTTGTGATTATCTTTGCATATCTCTCAGGGATCTTATATTCCTCAACTATCTTCTCTCTTCTAATCTGCGGTGTTTCAGGCAACTCTATCCCCAAAACATACTCCTCCCTAAAGACAAAAGGGGGTATGTCCGGGTCAGGTATATACCTGTAGTCGTCAGCGGTCTCCTTAATCCTCAGAGGCGCAGTGATCATGGATTTCTCATTAAACTCCCGGGTTTCCTGCTTAACCCTCACCCCCCGCTTCATCATATTCCTCTGCCTTATCACCTCATACTTGACGGCCTTATAAGCTCCTTTAACAGAATTTATGTTTTTGATTTCAACCCGTGCCCCGCCTTCAAGGGATATGTTGACATCAGCCCTCATCACCCCTCCAACATCAATTATCCTTTCAGTGTATCTGAGTAGGTTCATTAACTCCCTGAGAACATTCCTCATCTCCTCAGGGGATTTCATATCAGGTGCGGTTACTATCTCAACCAGCGGAACCCCGGATCGGTTGTAGTCGACTCTGCCCGTACTGAGATCATATCTTCCCGGATCCTCCTCTAAGTGCAGTTCCCAGATTCCTACTCCATTCAAATCCCCATCAACTCCAATAGGCTCAGAGGTTCTCTGGTATCCGGAGGGGAGATCCGGGTAATCATAGTGTTTCCGCTTAACAAAAATATTCTCATCCACCATCCTACAATTCAATAATCTGGCGATCATTATCGCAGACTTCACCGCCTCCTCATTAACAGGAAAAGGCTTAGCCCCCGGCATCCCCGTACACACAGGACACACATTCACATTAGGCTCCTCAACCCGGTAATAATCTGTAGGACAATCACAGAAAAGCTTCTGTTTAGTATTTAAAGGAACATGAATCTCCAAACCTATCATGATATTTGTCCCGGATTCAACCATTTTTCTGTCAATATGAATTCGCTGAAAGCGAATTCCTTTTCTTTCCGCCAACGCTTTCTTTTCCAAAGAAAGGGTTGAGTTATTCAATAGATTAGTAGGGTTTCCGTGACTCCTCCAACGAATGAATCCGTCGGCTTCGTGGATTATTTTGGGACAACATTGTAGTTCCTCCATACCACAGGCGTAGCCACTACGCCAATACTCCTTGAGATATTCCCTCGGAGATACTTTTTCAGAATGTTCACTGCTCCATTGATGTCTGCGTTCATGATGTTGCCACACTTGCACTTGTATAGTCCCCTATGTTTCCTGTTGCTCTTCTTAACGATTTCGCACACAGAGCATGTTTTGCTCGTGTTTCTCTCGCTCACCTTCATAAACCGTATGCCAGCCAGCTTAGCCTTATATTCTAGCTGTTGGGTGAGTTTAGCGAAACCCCATGAGTGGAGCTTCTGCGAACTTTTATTATGCCAGTGCCTTCCCCTGCGGATGTTTTTGATGTCTCCAACAACGATTACACCTACATTGCTAGTTTTAGCTGTGTCGATTATCCTCTTTGTTACGGTGTGGAGTATCTGATGTATCTGCTTTGATTTTTTACTACTCATCAATCTCTTCTTCTTTGACTTGACTTTCTGTTTATCCGAGTTGGACTGTGCCTTAGCTATCTCCTTGTTGAAGTAGTGCTGTACTGATAAGGCACATCCTCCAGAGTGGATGTTGGTGTTTCCTTTTGTATCCACTGTCGTTGCGAGGTTTATTATGCCAAGGTCTACTGCCATAACCTCTGGATTTTTCTTTAGCTTAACCTCTGGTATCTCATAGACTATGTGAGCCATCCACTTGTTTTCGTGTCGGATGATGTTACACATCTTCGGCGTACCACCTATCTTACGCCACTTATTGACTTTGAACATCAGCCTGCTTATGTCTTTCTCGGCTTTGTATTTTCGGGACATTGTGAGCATTAGCATGTCGCCATCCAATTTAAACTGTTGGTAGAATGTCAGCGGACTTAACTTATTCTTCTTACGGAACATCGGAGGTCTCGCATCGGGATCCTCTCTCCGAAGAGAAAACCAGGAATTATAATTGTCTTGCAGGTTTTTAATGGTTGCTTGTGCAGTCTGCGAGGGCAGAAGCTTATACCAGTGGTTTGTCTTCAGGCTTTTCTTCTGCTGATACCAGTTCGGTATCTTACCTGTCTCATCCCATACACTCCTGCGGATGTGGTTATCTGTATTGTACAGCTTTGTGGCATAGAAACCCAAGTCTCTGAGCACTTGTTCTTGCTCTCCAGTTGGGTTAAGACGATATTTGATGCAAAGCTTCATTTTTTATACTGCTCATCAATATATTTTTGTATTACAAACGAACTTACATTGCCTGCCGTTGATACGAAATAGCTGCGTGTCCATAGGGTAGGCATCTTTAACAACTCTGGAAACTCTTTTCGCAAGATTCTTGAGGTGTAGCCTTTTATGTATCCTATTAACTTATTCGGTGCTATGTTAGGGTATGCTGATATGAAGAGATGAACGTGATCTGGCATTACCTCCATCTTGAGTATATCACATTCTAACTCCTTTGCCTTTTGTTTTATTAGATCCTCCAAGCGTACGTTTATTTTACCTTGTAA
The DNA here is from genome assembly GCA_965602195.1 of uncultured archaeon. Taxonomy (GTDB): domain Archaea; phylum Altiarchaeota; class Altiarchaeia; order IMC4; family QMZM01; genus CBFCYF01. The sequence goes on from CBFCYF010000020.1 coordinate 17,435, forward strand.
TATCCCCCGCCTATATTTCGGACACCACACAAAGTGGTAGTTCATGAGATGCACACAAGTACTCTCTTTTTGATAACCTCTCGTCATATAATATTATATAACATACATCAATATAACTGCAGATTTGGTCTTTCAGACACCGCAATTCATCCAACGACTGAAGCCGTTGGGTTTCTTGCTCAAATCTGCTCTAAAAATCGCGGTACTTGACATAGCAGGTATGTCGGAGCCAGTTAATTTATTTTATTTTCTCGATTTTATCTATCCGTTTCCCTAGGTCGTTGATTTGCATCTCTATCTCTATCAGTTTTTTCTGGTGGTCTCTCACGATTTCTCTGAAGCTTTCCTCATCCAGTTTACGTTTGTTGAATTTAATATGGGCTAGTTTTATCATTCCCTCGATGCTTCTTTTCTCGTCATTTAATCTGTTTAGTTCCAACTCATAATCTGGTGGGGGAGGTACTTCACCTGCTCTGCCTTTTTTTAGGAGTTTATAGACTAGTAGTATCAGTAAGATAAAGGCTATAACAGCGATAAAGGCTACTAATGCTATCTGAAGAAGATTTTTCATAGGATCTGGTTTATCCTCCTTAATGATGTTGGGTGAACACTGTGTTGTCCTGAAACTGCATTTTTCGTCACAGCAGACACCGAATAAATTGAATTCTTTAGTAATATGCTCGGGTATTTGACATCTGCCTCCGTCCGGGATGCCCAGGCAGGAGAGCGTTTCTAGGTTCTTCAGCAGGTCATCTGTCTCCACCTCAGGACCCCTAGCTGTAGGTTCACCTGCCTTAAGTTCATCACAGTTGCGGATGCCGAAAAGACACTCTCCACCGCAACATTTACCTTTCAGTTCCTCTCCAGTTACTTCCCTTTGAATAACGCAGTCATCATTCTCTCTTTTATCAACACACAGTAGTTTCTTTAGGATATCAACTATAGATACTATCTTCGGAGGCTCCTCTTCGTCACAGCTATTGACGTCTCTTTTACAGATGCCTCCACAACATAAACCATGAAGTCTGCCTTGCATAAAGAGAGGGAATCTACATTCGCCTCCATCTTCCACACCCTCACAGACATTTTCCAGAACAACCCTCTCTATTCTACCATCATAGAAGGTGTAATCTACCTTGTGCTCAGCGGCATACACGGTTGTGAGAAAGATTATTATAATAATTAGGGTAATCGATTTTTTCATCTCACTAACTTATTTTACTCTACCCCTATTTAATCTTTACTTTTTTTTCCGTTAAACTAGATTCATCTAGAGTATTTCCCGGTCAGGGTTCCTGTTTCTATGGTATGCTCCTCAACCTTGCTCAGGAAATTTCCTTTACTCACATCCCCTAGATTTACTGTATCCAGGGCATAGACTGTGAAGACATACCTGTGTGTCCCGGGGGGAGGACATGGCCCCCCATATCCCCTCTTCCTGAAATCGTTTTCAACCTCTACGCCTGGTGCCGGCCCCCCCTGCGGTATCTCGGTTGTTGCAGCAGGTATATTGTAGATAAACCAGTGGATGAAGTCTCCGCTGGGGGCGTCAGGGTCGATGCAGCTCAAAGCAAAACTCTTGGTTTCTTTCGGCTGATTGCCCCATTTAAGCTGGGGGCTTATATCCTCACCATCACAGGTGAATCTAGATGGAATCCTCTCCATGTCCCGGAAGTCTCTGCTTGTTAGATTCATTTTACCTTCCACCTCCACATATTCTTTCTGTTGCCCGGAATCTATACATCCGGAGCCAATTAATAGAGTTAAGATCAACACATACGTTAATCCCCCTCAACATATTAATGATTTATCTATCAGGGAATAATAAAGGAGGATTTAAAGAAAAGAATTCCACCAGTCTATTTGACTGGTGGTCGCGAAAACTAACAC
>CBFCYF010000021.1:0-19306 GCA_965602195.1 uncultured archaeon
CAGTGCGTGCACCTCAGATTACATCGCTCTGTGATATGCCACTGCAGGTGGAAGGCTCTTGGCTTAGGCAGATATCTGACCTTGGAAAATTGCATATTATTTATATCACGACAAAATTAATAACGCATTGGGGGGGTGTTTTTACTATTCCCCCTTCATCAGCCGAGAACGTTGTTTTTAAGGTACCTAGTAGATATAGCCAAATTCTGCTCTCTTTTCCCATGTCGGGTCCACATAGGTTGGGTCAGCTTGCTCGCCGGAATTGGCGTAATGAACCCTGTTAGACAGCTCCACAATCGTCCATGCTAATATTTTATCCTGTATGCTGTCGATGCTCTTTGATGAGTAGATAACTCTCCCGCCCACACTCTCCTGGTTTTCTGTGATCATTCTGTTTGTAGCATTTGTTGTTCTCAGTGATCTGCGTTGCCCACACAGAAGTTGAAGTCTTATATGTGACAGCAAAGCTTGGGTGGATTTAAGCTCGTCGTCGTTTAGCTCCCGTATGGCAAGACCACACAGGCTCTTATTAACCAGGTTGCCGTCCAGGCCGGGGAGATAGGAGGGGGTTAAGATGTGCAGGTAGATGCGCTTCCAGGACCTATTCTGACTGAACTTAAGATTCCTCTCAGTGTTCCGGTAATCTATTCTGCCGCGGTACCATATCTGGTTTGAGAGCTCCCAGAGGAAATTATTCTGGCAGAAGGCTGCGTTGATGTCCGTAGGCTCCACCTCAGCTATCTTCTTCGCCCACCCGGCTTTCTCCGGCCACTCCATCAGCCCGAAATCGCCGAGTGTTGCAATCACCTTAACGAGGTCGCAGACGTTCTCCTTTGTAATCTCCTCCCCCACATACTCCTCCTTCAAATCCAATAGACGGGCAGTCAACTTAGAGTCTACAGGTTCAGCGCTGAGGAGCGTCTTGCTGTGTGAATAGGAGTACAGGAAATCAGGGGAACACCTGCTTTTGCATTTATCATCAAACTCCTCATCTAAAAACGATAGGATTTTATCCCTCTCAGATGAAGCCAGGGTCAAATCAGCCGGCCCCATTATACGCATATATAGCAGTGCGAAATATGTCCCCTCCACAGACGGTTGTGCATTCAGGGTTAGCCTGTAGCCTCCGGAGCCGACATCATAATAGGAGGATAATATCTCAAGCTCATTCGCCACGCTGACTTTTGTCGGAGTATAAGGGCAACGATTAGGTTCATCAGGCAGGTAGGTGCATGATTCTTCCTCCTTGATTAGGGGGTGTCCTGTGACAGCGGGGGTTGTTGTCGTGGTTGAAACAGTAACGGGGCCCTGCCCGGACAGCAAAACATACAGGGCCAAAGCAAACAATAAAACAACAATAATAATCCCTAAATAAGTTTTTTTATTGTCATTGTTGACCATTTTGTTCATGTTCTAACAAGTGCAGCAGCAACTGCTGGGGCTGCAGCCGCAGCTGCAGCTGCTATGGCTGCTATGGCAGCTGCTATGGGATGCGTGACTGCTGTGTATCCCAGTCACAGCATCCGTGTGGGTTACATCATAATCCGCTGCAATGGAGTTGGAGTGAGTATAAGAAGCATCCGAGGTGGCCGCTAAAACACCCGCAAGCACGGCAGCGCCCATGACCCCGCCTAAAGCAAGCGTTGCCTGCTTTGAAATCTTCCCATCCTCATCCGTCAGAAACGCAGAAACCGTCTTCCTTACCTTAGGCAGCTTATTTTTCATTTTATGATTTAATATATTTTCACAGAGTTAAATATGTAACATATTTTGTTCACATAGTTATTTATATGTATGTGGCTTAAAGAGATTAAAACCCGGGGGTCTTAGACCAGGCCAATAGAGTATCCCTCTCCTCTTCCTTGCCTGAAATTAGTTTCCGGAACAGGTGTTTTATCATCCCCCCATGCACCCCGCACCTGAAATCCGCAGGTATCTTCGTTATTAAATTACCTTCGCTTGCATAACCTGACACCGGGCATGTGCCACAATAAGGCTTCCATACACAATCATCGCATTTAGTGGAGAGATTAGATGATATGTCGACCATATTCAGCACCGTCCGGGAACTCAGGATTCCTGCATAATTATCTTCTCTCACATTACCCAGCCTGAAAATATCGTACGCTCGGGCCTCATCGCAGGTGTATATGTCTCCGTTGTTGGTGTATACTAGCTGGGTGATAGCAGAACCACAGGGCATGTTAAGGTCGGTGTAGGCTGGATTATCCTTGCTCATCATCTTCTTTAATATGAGGGTGGACATCCCCTCTTTTATATTAACCCCCTCCTCGTTCAGCTGGAGTATGTAATCCAGAGACTCCCTCCAGAACCTGAGGTATTCATCAGGAGAGTAACCGATCCTATCCCATAATCTCCTGGCATATCCAGTGTTCATCATATACTTCAATCTCAGAATATTAAATCCATGGCTCAGGTATTCATCAACAATCTCCTTAGGGTATGACAGAGCATGTTTTGTGATCACCGGCAACGCCCCCAGCCCCCTATACTTATGCTGGTTCTTGATGACATCAATCCAGTGGACAACATCCTCGTAGGTTCCCGCGCCATCCAGATACCTCCTGTTCTTGTCATGAACCTCCTTCGGACCATCTAGTGACGTGGAAATCCTCACCTTATTCGCCATAAGATACTTCAGGATATCCTCATCCATCAAGGTAAGATTTGTAACCAGCGCATACTGGATATTCTTCCTTAATCTCCTGCTCAGTTCCTTGGAGTATTCAATTATGTGCTGGACTATAGGGAAGTTTATGAGAGGTTCACCACCTGATATCTCCAGAGTCATTGCGTTTGCAGGGCTCTGGAATATGAAATCAACCACCTTCTCGGCAGTGTCCTCGTTCATGTCATATTTATGTCCCTTCGTTGGTTTTGCCTCTGCAAAACAATACACGCAGTTATGGTTACATCTGAGGCTTGGAGTTAGAATATGCAGGGTAGTGCCCTGAAACAGAAACCCCATTCTCCTCCTGAAGCAGTCCACAACCCAGCCCACATTCTCCTGTGCCAGCAGAACACCATTACTCCTCAGCAGCTTAAACAGCTCCGGTTTCTCCATAACCCGCCCCCACCGCAGGAGACCATATTCTTCTTTATCTAAGACCACCCATGAGCCATGCTCTGTTGTTACCAGAAAGGTGTTGTCGTCGAATTTATGTGTGCGATATTTGTTTAGAACATAATTATCCCAGTAATCGTCCACAAAATAGGTAAACGCCATTTTTTTATTCGGTGGTTTTCATAACACTCAGAACGTAATTGAAGAACTCATATCCTACCAGATCAAGGTCTATTTCCCTGTTTTTCGGCGAGAGCGTCACCTCCACCCGCCCACCACTTCGCCTCCGTTTAAAATCACAGCAGATTGAATAGTCTTTTATAGACCTCTTTATGCTTTCATAATCGTACATCCTCAGGGGGAATCTCATCATAACACGGTTCTCCTTTCTGTTTACGACAACCTTCTCCGTTACTTTCTCCTCGCTCATTGTCTTTTTTTGTTGTCTTCTTTAGGCTCTTTTATGGAGTTAGTCAATAGAACCCTCTGTATAATCGCCTCCCTCAGCCTCTGGTTTCTTGCTGCCCGGGTTGTGTATTCTGCATAACTCAGTAACTCGTTGTTGAATTCCCTGGCAAGAACCTCTATCTTCGTGCTCTTATCCTGGGGTCTCAGTTCCACGAGAATCTCCGCCTCAGGATCTCCGTCAATAAGAACATATGCCCTGTCGATGAATACATAACATGCAGAGTAAACAACGCTCAGGGGATAAATTAGGGGGTTTATAGATATGAGCACGTAGTTTCCCTTCTTGTTCACGTGCATGTTGTCTATGGGCGATTTTTTGTTGTCAGGCATCTTCGAGGTATGTTGGGGATATAACTTAAAGTATATTAGGAAGATATAAAAATAACGCGACGACGAAATTCCCTCTGGATATGTAGGTTAGAATAACACCAAACAGCATTGGCGGTGCGAAGGGTATTGTCTGTTGGATGCGGAGGGTGTTAAAATCTATTTTATTGTCTCGGCGGAGGCTTCTGATGAATCCTATGTCTTGTTCAGACAGGCCCTTCACGTCATACTCCAACAAATCCTCACCTCTTCCTGTGCTCTTGAATCTGTCAAAGACACCTATCTGAATCCGCTCCTTCATATACCTATTCCTCCTCCTGACTATCTTCTCCGCAATCGCCATTCCCGGCTCAAGCCGGTTTATATCAACGGGGGTAGTGGTAATGAAGAAGCCACCATATGATAGTGGTTGTATGATGAGAACCGCCAAGATCACAAAGGAAAAAAAGATTGTTTGGAAAGCCTGGCTTGAAACAACACTAAAATCAAGGATTAATGCTGCGATGGATAGAATTAAGGATATGTGGATAATATTCCGTATCCCAAGAGGCCTCAGAAGCTGGGTTGATAGCAGATAATTGAGGAATTTATACAGGAGGTATAGGAACGTAATCGCTACAAATATGTTGAAGGTTATATTCAAAACCGAAAAGAGAGATGCAACACGATATATCAGCCATATAAAGCCAAATAGTACCAAGGTGATCCCAAACAGCCGCTCAGGCTTGAATCCCTGAGTTAGGATCTCTGCTTTCTCAGCTAGTGATGTGTGGAAAATCAAACTTAAGAATATTAACAGCATGAGGGGTATGAATGTATTCACCAGTATCATGAGTGAGGGGAGATACTCTATGTAGCCGTGTTCATAGATAGATAAGGGCACCAGCGCAGAGTATGCAACAAAAAGCTTTCCGTCGCCAGGAGACCATATATTAGACGTCCAAAGGATAAAGGCAGTTAAGAGTGCCAGCACAACATTAAGCAGGAGGTCGGGGTAGTAGCGTGGGCTCAGAGGTGTTTCATCTCCTATTAAGGTGTAAGTAATGAAGATATTCACGATGATTGAGTAAACTATCGCCGATAAAATATATTTATTCCTTATTTTGCCATATTTTATATCCTCATAGGAGGTTATTAATCCAAGTACAATGACGCCCAGAAGAGATAAGAATACGTGCATTTTTAGTGGGTAGTGTAACGTTTTTTGCTGAAACTTGATTTTTCACTCATTTTTTATTTGATTTTACAGGCATATATCTATCCCTAACTCCGCCTTTTTTATGTAATACTCTACACTTTTTGATAGCAGTAGGCACTTTTGATTTAGAGCATATTACGTAATTACGTAATGTGGATATAGTGTATTTCGACATCCGCAGTATAAGTTTTATCTGTATTATGTAACCTGAACTCACGGATATACGAGAGAGACCACATTCTAGGGACGATAACAGTAAGGACCACATGCGACAAAACATCCCAGGAGATCTACGAGCTCCTGAAGAGCAGGGCGGACATCGAGAAAGCATTCAGCATATTCAAAAACATAGTTGAAGCAGACAAAAACTACTGCAGAGACGACCAGCAACTGGAAGGCTTCCGGTTCATCAGCTTCATAACCCCTACAGATGTACTATAGTATCTACGGGAAACTAATCGAGAAGAAGCTGCTGGAAAACCACTCAGTCCAAGACATCATCGAATACCTGAAAAGAATACATGTAATGAGAATCAGGGAAAAAACACAACCTACAGAAGTCCCAAAAAAATGAACACAAACTACTGGAAAACCCTATTACGAAAAACGGTTAAAGATACAGGTAAACATGAGCATCACAGAAACCTGCAAACGCCAAGATCTGAACTTCTTTGAGTTCGGGAGAGAGTATTTGCATAATCAAATCGCTTCAGGAAGTGGCGATGCACTTCCTAATTGTAAACAGGTACAAATATAATAGGCTATGAGTATGTTGCGTTATTCCAAACAACAAGTTTTATTTTAATTGTGGGCTCCAGCCGTGGTAGAAGGAGGTCTGTTGGAGTCCCTGTAACTACCTGTCTGCTGAATGTTGCTGTTTTTGTGTCATGCATCACATAATACGCATCTGCTGGGCGCCTAAGAACGTTCCCTACAACGCATGTTTTGTTGCCTTGCAGCCGCGCATAATGATTTGTTATGTTGAAGTAGGCATTATTACTGCAGTGGATTATTCTATTGCTTATTTCGTCTGAATAGATCGGCTCGGGCAGTATACAGAACATGCTGGCATGGTCCAGTTCTATTACCCCCCCATCCGGAACAAGCCACACAAGTTTCCCGGGGGCGTTTATGGCTGGGTTTATACAGACCCCGCTCCAGTTGCGTGGGAACCTAAGGACTCCGCCATCCACACCATCCACACCATCCCAACACCAGGAGCCCTCCCTCGCAGTATTATTTAAATCGAATTCGTCTGGGCCTATACCAGAACAGTTGTCATCACTATGCTCGACCCGGTAGCCTGCCGTGTTTGTTGTTATGTCAAATTCCACACCATTTAACAAGTCATCTCCACAATCCGGGCTTCCCGTGCAATTCCCCGTTCCTCCCATGGAAATCACCAGGAAATCATCGGTTCCATTATTGTATACGTGGAGCGCCGTCCAGTTGCCGAAGAACCCCCACTCCATGTTGTTGTCTGCTGCCTCACCCGCACCCCCATCCATATACTCGCTATCTGTGTACCAGGATTTCCCACTAACATTCCCCCTAAAGGAGGTTAGCCTCCATGCATTATTGCTCTGCATAAGGACGTAATCCCCCACTGAGTTAAAACAATCAACCTGTGAATTATTGATGCAGGATACCTCCATATAGAAGTCATGCTTCCCGCCGGCCAGCATACCCCTGACAAGAGAGTACTTGTTCTTGTCTTCAATTAATTCAATTAATCCTAGGAGTTTATCGGCGTCTAGGACCCTGCTCTGCACCCCACCCACATTCCCTGAGGAGATGTATGGAGGGTGGTTGGAATCCACTAACCCTATACTTCCTATACTGCTTAGATTTCTGTACCAGTTGGGGGGGGCCCCTTCCATCCTAACCAGTTGCTCTGAGATAGTGGCTGCGATCCATTCGGTGGTATGTGTCTCCTCCGTCGTTAATATGTCCACGATGGTGGCATTCCAGATGAATGCAATTAAGGCCACCACGACCAGGTATATGATTATAGAGACCATTAGATCCCAGGTAAACGCCTGCCCTTTATTCCGCGATGCCATTTTAAGGGTATATTAAGGTTATGGGTTCTGTTTTATTCAAATTTATGGTTGATCCGTTTGCGTTTATCCACCGCCATGCGGGTGTTGAAATTCCTGCCGGTGTGATCTGGAGTCTTATACAGGGAAATGGAAACTCTATGCTTCCGCCATCACAATCATCAGAGATTGTTGAGTCCCACTGCCAGGAACCCTCGGGCTCCTGTGATAAATTCAGTTCCCCGTTATCGTCACTTAGAGTTATCCTTGAGCCCCCGGGAATATGCATCAAATTCAATCCGACATTTCCATTGTCGGCTACGCCCCTGCGCCCGTGCCTGAACACCAGACTAAGGGTTCTGTTTTTAGTGTTTTCATATAGATATATGCTGCTGTCTCCGCCAGAATATTTATCTACCTCCGCAGGATCCCAAGAACAGTTATTTGATCCACTGCGGGAGGTGTTTTTCCCTCTGAAGGGGGTGATCCTCCACTCGGTACTGCCTTGCTTCAGGTTATACTCAAGCGGGTCCTGAAGGCAGATGCTGCCTAGTGAGTTCCATAGCCTGATTCTTGTTTGGTTTGTGGGTGTTAGAGTGATGTTTTTTGTTGAGGTGTTGCAGATAGTCATACTGCAGCCCACATTGGAGGTGAATAGGGGGGAGGACGATGTTTCTCCTGTATTTATCTCCACTCTCGTCTCATGTCTATAGAACACAAGACTGTATTCTCTGTTTCCATAGAGGGTTCCAGGTATAGTGAATTGTTGAGAGTACCCCGGACCCACAGCAGATATTTCGTTTATGTTGTCTGCCACCGTATTTGCCAGACGTTTGGTTGATATCTCCAACCGCAGATCATTGGATGCTACATGCTTACTGAATAAAACAAGAAGGGACACAATAAAGATAAGGAGGACTATGGAAAGGGTGACTAGAAACTCCATACTTACTTGTGATTTAGGGTCTCCCATTTTAGCATCATACCTAAGAGTCGTTGGAGGTTATGCTTACAACCTCCGCCTCTGTGGATTCAATTATAAGGAGGTAGTTTCCGGGACTGCACCCGTCACCACATATTCCACTGATGTTTGCAGTTAGGTTAGCTTTCGTTATCTCATAAACATCGGTATAGTAATCCCCCACATCGACCCGTAGTCGTATAAGGCGATCCCTGATGGTGATGTTATTTATGTTGTTTGGTATGGTTACTCTTGTTTGGGTTCTTGAGGGGTGCCCGTGGATATAAATAAAATCTACTTTCTCCCTTATGGTTTCAACGGTTCTTTTAGCTGTATCGATTCCCCGTTGGCTTGCTGATCCAAACAGTAGGTTTGTTGCTACAGAAAGCATGATAGAAAGCACTAGCAGCGCGATAGCCATTAATGCAATATACTCCACCATTACCTGTCCCCTCTGCCCTTTCATCTTGCATGTAATTAACCATGTCTTTCGCGATATAAATATGTTATAGGTTCATTCTCCCCAGGATATCCACGTAGCGGTAGCTGAAGTTCTTTGAGAATCTCACAAACCTGGCTTTTCTTTTACTTTTTTCAACAAAAATCTTTTCCCTTGCTTTTAATTTCCTGACAAACCTACCATCTAGAACGAGGGTTGCCTCCCTATCCTCCCTCAACAACTCTATCTCGATTTTTGAGTTCTCTGGCACCACCACAGGGGGCTGCCCCCTCATTACCGGGCTCATAGGGGTTATTAAGAGGGCCTTTGTTTTGGGATGTAATATGGGCCCGCCCAGGGATAGAGAATACGCTGTTGAGCCCACTTGCGTTGAGATAAGGATTCCGTCCGCCCTGAAATTCGCTATTTGGGTGCCGTCATGTAGTACCCTGAACTCCAGTAAATGTGCCGGCAGCTTAGGAGAAACAATGACTTCATTTAATGCCTCGTGTTTCCCGTCAACAGCAAGCTTTGTATATTGCTCAATGTAGAACTTCCCGGAGATTATTTTTCTGATGTATTTATCTGCGAGGGTTATATCCACTTCCGCCAGATACCCCACCAGCCCGGCGTTGAAGGGTAAGATGAGGGGCTCTCCCCGCAATTCATTTACCGCCCATAAAATGGTGCCATCACCACCTAGAACTACGGCCAAATCTATTTCCATATCCCCTATCCTGGTGCCCTTCTCTTTAATTTTCTCTGCCGTTACGGGGTCAGGGGAAAGGGAGAATCCGCCTTTGATCAGTTCCTGAAGTACTTGCTTAACCCTGCGGTTCTTTAATTTAGGGTGTGTAATAACACCTACCTTAGATATCTGCATTTTACTTAGAATTCATACCGCACTGCGTTCGTATCAGATCCGGCATAAGAAGGTGTTATGTCGTTCGAGGGGCCCGCTTACCTTTTTCTGTCCGGGGATTCTTCTTACAGATAACTATATCGCCAACTCGAACAACCTCAGTGAAGGGTATGCTCTCCTCTTGGAGAACCCGCCGCACATCTGTTCCCGCCAAGGCGGAGGGTTTAAGTTCTCTCAGGTTGAGGGTCATAACCTCGCCCTTCTCCATGTTTAGTATGACGTCTTTGACCTTACCTACATGTTCCGCTTTTTCAGTGAAGATATCCATCCCATACAATGCTGACATCCTTTTACTCATTTTATCTAATCCTCCTGTTATTTGGACTATTCGGCTAATAGTTAATTAATGTGCAGGGAAGTTTAAAAACCAGGAGAGCCAATGGGTGTGGATATCATCGGTACGGGGCATGTAATTGAGAGGAGTGTTGAGGACGTTAAAGGGATTATTTTCGATAGGAGACCGGATATTGTTGCTGTAGAATTGGATTTGAAGAGATTTAAGATTATGGAAGAGAGCTCCTGGACCCTGGAATACCCCGAGGGAGGGGGTGTTTGGTGGGGGGGGTCACTTCCAGTATTCATAGAGAGGTTGCTTGCCCTGATTCAGAAGGATTTGGGGGATGCGTTGGGGGTTAAGCCTGGGGCGGAGATGGCTGCTGCGGTCTTATTTGCAAAGGAGTTGGGGTGTGTGGTCTCTCCTATAGACAGGGATATTGAAATCACCATGAACCACCTCCTCAATGTGTCTTTTAAAGAAAAGATAAAGATGTTAACAGCTGAGGGTCCTGATTTGGGGGTGTTTAGGGGTGTGTTATGCGGCACCAATATAGACGCTATTTTAGAGGAGGAGAACATAAAAAAGATTATGGGTTATATGCGGGAAACTCTTCCAGGGATTTATTCCGCCCTAGTCGATGAGAGGGATAGGTATATGGCCAACTCCCTTAGTAGGCTTAAGGAAACCCATCCTGGTAAAAAGATAGTTGCCGTGGTGGGCGCCGCCCATGTAGAGGGGATTTCCAGATATTTGAGGGAGATTGACGGCGGGGGGAAAGTGGATTTGATGCCCCTTAGGAGGATATACCCCCTCTCCTTTATCCACAGCTTTTTGTTCTTATTTATTGTTCTTCTTGCATATGTTTTAATGAAATTTAGCTCTGTGACAAGAAAATTCATGAAATGAGTTTTGTTAAAGTATGGCTATAGCTTTATAATTCAATAAAAAATGAGGGTTGGTCTGTTGGGTTGTGGGAATATTGGCAGGATTATAGCAAAGGCAATTAAGGGGGGGGAGGTAGATCATGAGCTGGCAGGTGTCTTCGATATTGATGATGATAAGGCTAAGAGACTATCTAAGGGATTGGGGGGGAAGGCAATGATTGCAGGTAATGTGGACGAGCTTATAAGGAAGGTTGATTTAGTGGTGGAGGCAGCCTCTCAGAGAGCCGTGCAGGAGCATGCTCTGAGTATTCTGGAGGGGGGGAGGGATATTATGATACTGAGTGTTGGCGCTCTTGTAGATGAAGACTTCTTGGAGGAGGTAAAGGAGTGTGCAGGAAAAAATAACTCAAAGGTTTATATCCCCTCGGGTGCGGTTATTGGGCTTGATGGTATCAATTCCGCTAAGCAGTCAGATATAGGGTCTGTTAGCTTGACTACAACCAAGAGGCCGGGGGTTTTAGGCACTACAAAAGATAAAAAAACGGTTCTGTATGACGGCCCCGCCCGGGAGGCAGTAAAGAGATTCCCAGAAAATATCAACGTCGCCGCAACCATCTCCTTAGCTGGAGTCGGATTTGATGAAACCAGAGTCCGAGTAGTTGCCGACCCGGACATAAAAAGAAACATTCATGAAATCCATGTAGTGGGGGGGTTTGGTGAATTTAAAGTAACAGTTGAAAATGTTCCATCACCCCAGAATCCAAAAACCAGCTATCTCGCTGCTCTTTCTGCAATAGCGACCCTGAAGAGAATATCTAATCCCCTCCAGATTGGTAGTTAAGTTATTTATTATTATATTCTATATTTATGGTGAGATAAAATGAAGGTAAAGGATGTGAAACCAAATAGCTCGGTAGATAAATTGGAAGTGGAGATATTGGAGATGGACGAAGCTAGAGAATTTACCAACTTCAGAGGAAGTGGGCGGGTAGCTAATGCCAAGGGAAAAGACAGCAGCGGAGAAATAAAACTTAGTCTATGGAATGACCAGATTGATCAGGTGAAGGTCGGTGATACTGTGGTACTAGAAAATGGATGGGCTAAGGAATACCAGGGGGAGCTCCAGGTGAGTACCGGTAAGTTCGGTAAATTAACCACAGCGTAAGACGGATATGATACACGATCTTCTGATAATCACCGTTTTAGGGAGGGATAGGGAGGGTCTCGTTGCTGATATTACAGGTGGTTTAGCTGGTAGGGGCATAAACATTATAGATATAGAGCAGAGCGTAATCCATAGACTTTTTTCTATGTTCATGCTCGTTGACATATCCCAATCCACTTCCGGTGATGAGGAGATAAGGGAGCTGTTGTTTGATATAGGCAGTAGATTAGATGTTAAGATTGATGTGATGACCTATACCGCGTATGTGGGTGACAGAAAGAAGAAGAAAGGCGACATGAGGCGGATTACCCTGCTGGCGGGGAAGGACAGTCCAGGGATCGTGGCAGGAATATCTAAATCTCTTTTTGATTTGGGGGCGAATATAGAGAGAATAAAGATGATTGCCCGGGGGGAACTTTTTGTCATGGAGATGTGTATCGACACCAAGGGCGAGATATCTGATAGAGCCCTAAGGGATAGTTTGCGGGATTGGGGGGATACGAGAGGAATAGACATAATTATCCAGCCAGAGGCAGCATCAAAAGTTAGGAAGAAGTTGGTGGTTTTTGATATGGATGGAACCATTGTTGACGCTGAGATTATCGACGAATTAGCTAAAGCCGCAGGGTTAGGGAGGAAGGTATCAGAGCTTACTGCTAGAGGGATGGCGGGTGAGATGGACTTTGAACAAGGGTTAAGGGAGCGAGTAAAGATGCTTAAGGGGACCCCAGTTAATGTTTTAGAGAACATTAGAGACAACGTTAAACTGACTCCTGGAAGTGAGGAGTTAATTGTCTCTCTGAAAGGGATGGGATATAAAGTAGCGCTTATTAGTGGGGGATTCACCTACTTCACAGATGCACTGAAGGAGAGACTAGGCTTCGATTACACGTTTGCCAACGAGCTTGGTATTAAGGATGGTAGGGTGACTGGTGAGATAAAGGGCGAGGTTATTGATGCGAAGAGGAAGGCAGAGATTCTTGATGATTTAGCGAGGAAAGAGAAGCTATCGAGGGATGAGGTGGTTGCCATTGGTGACGGAGCCAATGACCAGATTATGCTCCAGAATGCAGGTCTTGGTATAGCCTTCAACGCGAAGGATGTATTGAAGAAGGTGGCAGACGGGAACCTAACCAAAAATAATCTGAAGGGATTACTTTATTGTTTAGGTGTGGAGGAAAGGACATAATTGTAGTGCCTAATTTATGTGGGATATTCATTTCACTACATCGACTCCACACCAGAAATGTAGTGCCTAATCCTGTCTTTGATATTCCCCAACCACAACAACATACCCAAGACCCGAATAGTGGAAGTGAGCCCCCTCACACATAACCCTTATTGTGATCGCATCCTGATGACCTGAGACCCGAATCTTTTTCATGTGCATTCCACATAGACCCATATCTCTGTTCAATCTGATGCTCAATAGATTTTGACTCCACAGCACTTCTCCTGACATGCCTTCTCTTTATCACATCAGAACCCTCTAAAACTGCCCTATCACCAGATAATCGAATAAGCCCGCCAAGATCCCGCAATCGCAGGGTTATGGCGTTACTTTCGTTATCCCTATCACTTGCCATCCTCTTTGCCTCCTCATATATCTCATCGACTGCCTCCAAATCTGCTGGCGGTATCCTACCATCTATCCTTATCTCCTGGGCGATAAATTGCAGCAACAGTTTCATATTCTCCTCATTATCCGGCATTGCCGTTTCCAAGAGAACCTCATAACCATTGCCAATAATCCTCGATCTCAGCGGAGGGAGAACTCCCCCAACATCGCTTATATTACATGCTCCCACAAAAATGAAGTCGCAGGGAACATCACCCACCTTAACAGAGGCTCCCGCAGACTGAGGGTTCCTCCCCGCGATGGGAAATCTCTTTTCTTGCATTGCGGTCAAAATGAAGCTCTGGAGATACTCCATCTGCGGCAACTCATCAATAAAAAGGACACCTTCATGAGCCTCATGGATTGCCCCCGGAACAACCCTCTTATATGCGGGAGTCCCGATATCCGGGTGACTGCCATACGGGTCGTGTTTAACATCTCCCAGCAACTCAGTTTCAGAAGCACCAGTGGCGTGAATAAAGGACTGCCGGTTAATCGGAACAATAACCTTATACTGTCCCCTACTTCCCCCCTCCTTTAGCTTCTCCATAGCCCCCCGATCTAAAATACGAATTTTATCGTCGCCCAGCCGCTGATATACAACTATCCTCTCTGCCCCATCCCTTCCCACTCTTGTAGTTTGTATCTCTCTCTCGGGTCTGACAGCACCCACCTCAAAAACCTCTGTGATTATATCACCAAAGGGAGAGTGCCGCCTACCATCTGCCCTCCTCCAATACTTATTGCTTCCGCATTTAGGGCAGACCTTTTCACTGGGATTACTTACCCCCCCACACTCAGAACACCTAAAACCAAGCTGTTCCGCAACAAAAGAAGGCACCTCTCTAGGAGAGACTACAACACCATAAACACTCACATCCCTTACTCCCTCAATATCCCCCCTCGTTAGCACCTCTAATATTGGCCTCTCCAGGTTGTTTTTATTATGTCTCACCCGTATCTCATGCTCTGGTTTTGTAAGGTGGAGTGCAATAGCTTGGGCTATCATAGACTTTCCAATCCCCGGAGGACCGACTAGAAGAAGATGCCTCCTCTGCCTAACCGCGCACATGACCTTCTCTACGGCATTGGGCTGCCCGATAACCCTGTCTATGGGGTTAGTCGGTATCTCAACATCAGCGGTTGTTTCCATACCCTCAAAATACATTATATCAATATATGTAGATTTATCGGGATAAATACTGGGGGTGACAAAAGTATGAAAAGAAACTATTTCCCGGTTAAAATACCCACCCCCTTGGTATCTGAGATAGAGGACTGGTTTACTCCAACAAGATACTTCACCTTACTGGCTGCTGCGGCATCTACTAATCTCTGTGTTACAATTCCATCAAAAACGACACCATATGGTTGAACCCCCGACAAGGAGTCTACAAGGTCTTTGGTCTCAATTTCTGTAATCAACCCCAACTTCTCGTCATAGAGCCGAGCACTTAATGTGCCCTTTACCTCATCCAACAACTTCAATAAATCACGCCTCTTATCTACTACCTCATCTTTCTTCTCCTTATTAACTCTCTGATCCCCCCCCGGTTGCTTTAATGGAACTCTTCTCCTCAGAGCCATAATCACATCTTTCTTCCCTAACTCCTCCACTTCTTGTCTCTTTGGGGCATGGGCTACAAAGTCTATATCAGCCACCTGACTTAACTCCTTGAGGATCATTTCACCCCCCCGGTCACCATCTACAAAAACAATGCTTGTTTTTTGCTTCGATAGCTCTATGACTGCCTTAGGGATGTTTGTACCCCCAACAGCCACGGCATTCTTGATGCCGCACCGAAGCAGATTCAAAATATCTGCCCGTCCCTCTACGAGGATGACGCTGTCAGATGACTTCACCCCCGGGCCGGCAGGCAATCCCTCGTAGGTGGTTATCTCCCCCAGCTGCACACCTTTTTTAACTTCTTCTGTAAGCTTCTCTGTCTCGGGAACACTGTCATCCATCATCTTCTTAAGCAGACCTTGTGCCCTGGAGATGACGGATTTTCTCTTTGCGGATCTGGCATCCTCTATCTCTGTGATCTTTATGCTTGCATTACATGGGCCTACCCTGTTCACACTTTCTATTGTGGCCCCAATTATTGCTGTTTCCACCATTCCCAGGCTTGATGGAACGATAATCGTTCCTTTAGATTTTCCTACTTTTGCTTTTATATCCACATCTATTCTTCCTATTCTCCCTGTCTTTTGTAATTCCCTTAACTCTAATTCTTCTCCCAGTAGGCCCTCAGATTGACCAAAAATTGCCCCGACTACATCGGGTTTTTCAACAACGCCATCTATACGTATGTCTGCATAGATATTATATTTTATTGTGTCTGTTGGTGCTTTTGCCATAATATATCACCTCATCGAGTAAAACATAGAATCAGATTACATCTTCACTTAACAGGAAGAGCCTTCCCAATATTACTAAAATAAATAAACACACGCTGTTGTTTTGGAATGATACTCTATCTTGATAGATGAATATGATGTAATCATCATCACTATTATATGTACAATTTAGATTCTCTTAATAAAAAGGACATCATAAGATATCCCCTAATTTTTCATGAACGTGATCCATCGACGCGTCCTTTATCATTACTGTTTTCTTTCTCGACAGTTTACCAGAAACGACACGACACCCCCCAAACAGATCAGAGAAGAGTTCTACAATTCTTTTATTGGCTTTACCTTCCATCGGGGGCTCCCGTATCCTGATGTGGAGTCTCCCTTCCCATTCATTGTAGCTTATCTGTTCTTTTTTGGAATTAGGCACTACATGCAGATCTATTAATACGCCCCCCCTACCCTCCCTCACGCATCTCAGCATCCTCAGAAACCCGCGTTTTAATTATCTCATTCAATATAGCAACAAACCTCTCACTTCCTTCACCGCTGATCTCCACAACACCTACTTCCTCTATCCTCAAATCACTATTATCTGCAATCACAACCAATGCACGTGAAACGGGTCGCCCGAACATCTCTTGCAGTTCCACGTTCTCGTCTAAATCCTTTATTATTTTTACCAGAACATCGGCTCTGATGCCCACCCGATCGTTCTCCACCTCATCTATATCAACCGAGTGCCGTTCCCTCAGTTTTTCCATGAGTTCGTTAAAAAGCACCTCTAAAAGCGCCTTACTGTCTTCTTCCCTCCCTGTAATCTTCAGGGTTTTTATCATTTCAGGACGCATTTCTCCACCTCTAATAAATCACCTCATCTAACCTCTTCTGCCTCAACGCATTCCGTATCTCCCTACTTATCCGCCTGCCGCAGCTCATAGGATCATCATATAGGATTTTGGAATACGTCGAGCCGTGAATGAAAAGATTCGTACCCGCCACGATTCTGGCAGACATCTCGAAACAGATAAACTCAAGCTGGTCGTTACATACCATCTCAACACAGAAGGGTCCAATCAGGCCTGGGGGGAAGAGTTTTTTAGATGCCTCTACTATGTTTCTTCCGAGCCTCATCAAATCAGGAAGCAGAGATTCCCTGAGAACCACGGGGGTGTTCCCTGTAACAACATAGCTTGGTTCAAGATCTATATCCTTCTGTATTATATGTGGGATTCTCGACAACCCATCCACGTTTGATTCATACCTCACATCCATCCCCAACAATTCGACATCGTCATTCAACGGGGAATAAAAGAAGTGTGGATAAAAGCGGGTTCCAACCACATACTCTTGTATAACCCAATCATCTTCTGCGTTTTTGGGGCTATCTCCTGCATCAACCTTGTGGTGGAATTCCTCCTCGTTTCTTACCAGGAAATAGCCTCTCCCCCCGCGTGCTCCATGGAACTTTACTATGCAGAGACCATCTATCTCTGAGGGATCCTTATACGTCCTGGGTGTCTTTACGCCTGCCTTCCTAAACCACTGTTCTTCCTTCTTCCTGTCTGATTCCCACTCTAAAACAAGCCGGTTTCCATGCATGGGAACCCCCAGGCTCCCTATTATATCCTGTGCCCCAACATACTCCACAAAGGAACCATGAGGTATCAATATAGCGTTTTCCTCCAGCAATTTATCCTGCATCTCCTTCTGCAGAATCTCTTTGTATGATGAAACAACAAATATCTTATCGACCACCGGCCACCTCTTATAAAACCTGGCTGCTTTTTCAGTGCATATAGTAATATTTCTAAAGCCCTCATCTTTTGCGCCCTTCATTATCTGGAGGGCGGTGTGGCTTCCCAAGGTGGCGATCTTTATCTCTTCTTTATCATAGTCTTTCAACACGCCACTAATATGTTCTTTTGTGATCATCCTTCTATGTAACAATCTTATCTACGTTATCCTCTCCTATGGCTCTTTTTATCTCCATAGCAACCCGTCTTCCTGTGGAGACGTTCTTTCTCCAGAGCGTGTTTCCATATGGGTGCCCCACCCACATATGAACGTTGGTTCCTCCCCCGACCCGGGGGGCGACGTCATAGATAAAGAATTGGTTGTCTTTATCCACACAGGTCTGGAGGCAGAAGGGCCCGATAATCCCGGGATTAAAGTATCTCTGGGTCGCCTTAACATAATCCTCTGCCAGTTTAAATGCATCCTCCAATAAACTCTCCCTTAATGTGGCTGAGTTGTGTCCACATACCGTGTATTCCGGGGTTCTCTGTTTCTCGTTTAAAGTCATTTGTTGCGGTGCCGGCAGCCTTACATGTCCATCCAGGCTTGTTTCAAAGCGCCAGTCAATCCCCAAAAGCTCTATCTTTGATAACTCCTCTTCTAACGGAGAGTAAAAGAAGTCAAAGTTAAACACCGGGCCTATAACATATCTTTCTATTCGGGCATCCTTAAGGAGTTCTTCGGTTATCACTCCCTGTGCGATAAGCTGCTGTGTCTTTTCTTGGTACTCCTTATATGATGCTGCAGTAAAGAATCCCCGCTCCAACCGCTTTTTAGCATGATGCATCTTAACAACAACTAAGCAGTCAATATCCTGCGGATCATCTATCCTCTCCGGGTAGGGGAGCCCTGCTTTTTCCAGCAACCAATAATAGTCTTTTTCCTCTCCCCGCTCTTCAGTTCTCAGAAGATTCCTGCTGCCCACCAATGGAACCCGGAATTCATCCTCTATCCTATCGAGGCTTATGTAGGAGGTAAAGGACCTGTTCGGTATGAAAAGAACATTATCTCTAATTATCGCCTCCTGCTCTTCTTTTTTGATCATATCCGAGAACCTGTCATAGACTTTAAAGTCGTCAACAACCCCCCGCACAACACCCCCACCAACACGCCTTGATTTAAAGTATTTAGTGTATGTTTTTTCTCTTCCCTTCTGGCAATAGAGCATTGTCCTGAAACCTTCCTCCACGGCGCCGTCGGCCACATCCAGGGCGGAGTGGCTTGCTAAGGCACCGATCTTGGCCTCCTTGAAATCGTATCTTTCCAGGGTTTCCAATATATCCTTCCTATCAATCATCAGCCAGCACCTCATTAATATTAATACTTTGGTTTCTTCCTAAATAAGGACAGAAATGTCGATGTAGTACCTAACTCCCATGTTCTTATAGAAAAAGAAAATTTTAAGTGCAGCTAAGCGACAGCGCATGCTGCACATGTTTTAATCAAACTTTTCTTAAAAGTTTGAACGGACCCGGCGGGATTCGAACCCGCGATCTCCGGATTAGAAGTCCGGTGCCCTATCCAGGCTAGGCTACGGGCCCAAACTGTTACACAGTTTGGATCATGTGGTGCTGCGTTCGCTGTTGCTCAGCAGCACTTAACTATTATGGATTTTTAGGTTGAAGTTAGTTTTGATTCTTTTCCGTCATTTTAAGAGGTTTTTTTCCCTCCTAAAAAATTTGGGTGGAGAAACTCGACACCCAAATTACGCCTTTCTTTTTTTTAAAGAAAAGAATTCCACCAGTCTATTTGACTGGTGGTCGCGAAA
>CBFCYF010000022.1:0-18601 GCA_965602195.1 uncultured archaeon
GGACAACCACCACAACTCCAGCCACCACAACCACAATCCCCGGGACAACCACCACAACTCCAGCCACCACAACCACAATCCCCGGGACAACCACCACCATCATCCCGTGCGGCCCAGCAGGCCCCAACAGGGACGGAATCTGTGATACTGGGGGGACTAAAAATAAGAACATGGTTGAAGTCTGCGAGCCTGAACCCCCCATACAAAGCACTATCCACGCCTGGATTCTATCAGACCCCATATTAGCCGAGGAGGTAAGTAACGGGAAATACGATAACTCAGTGAGAGAGATATGGGTGAAGGTATTCAAGATATATCTAACATCGGGTTACTGTGAGCCAGCATGTACCTACAGCTATAAGGCGGCGCATGAATTTATAGCTTCACCATATCACTGTGGGGTATGTAATCACTGGGCGTGTGTTCTGATCTCCATGATAAGAACACTCGGCGTGCCAGAGGACAGAATCTATGTAGGAGATTTCTGTATTTCAGCTGCGAGCTGCCACGCAGTAGCATTCTATCAAACAGATTCCGGGAAATGGTGGGTGCTGGACACTACATGCTGCCAAGCAGCAGTTCCGGTAAGTAGATGGCATGATGAATGTAGGGGATGTACCTGCACCTACTGTAGAGTAGACCACTACAACGACTATGGCAGAAACATGTGGATAAGCGACGACACATTTGACGGAGCATGCAGTGGAGTGTCCAGCTGTTAACGTTAACATAATTCGTTAAAATAAACACAGGAGGATTAATGATGGAAAAAAAGATAATATCACTGCTGTTGGTAATCAGCCTATTAAGCACGGCATCTGCCGGAAAAGAAGTGACAATAGATAAGACCGTATCTAAAACAACGATAACAAAAGGAGATGTGATACTCATCAAACTAAAAATTAGAAATCATCTGGAGGAGGAAGTAAAGGGGACAATACACGACGCCATACCCCAGTTTTCACAACCTGTGGGGTTTGAAGCAGGACCTCCAATGTCTATGGCTCCCTCCTTTATCCAGAACATATCCCTATCCCCTAAGGAAGAGATAGAGTTAGAGTATACATTAAGCCTCCCAGAGATACCCCTCCCATTAAACAATAAAAGGTATCGCTTCCCCAAAACCGTATTCATACGAGAATATGACGGAGGAGAATATTACTCAGATATGGAGGCCACGTCTGTAACTGGCCTCAAGGAGACAGAATGCAACTATAATCTCATATGTGATACAGCACTAAGAGAAACCTTTGAGAACTGCCCCCAAGACTGTTCCAGAGCATCCCAGAAAATCCTGGAAACCACCTTGTTCACGACCTCCATTGCAGGAATAGATCTGCAACACCTAGGGAAACTATGGGAATTATCCACGGGATTATCTATCTGGATCCCAAAATGGATACTGTGACGCGTATGGTAGCTGCTGGCTATACACAACCCCCCTATATGAAATTAGATTATAGCCCCCTGCTTATCCAGCCCCAGAGACATTCCTCTAATGCACGCCAAAGAATCAATACTCAGGGACCGTTAGGAAATAATCAATCATTTTGTGGGTAAATCGTGTAGTTCCATTCTCCATGAAACTCATCATGTTTTATGTTGATCCTCTTCAACTCCTTCAGCCCCCTTTTTAGAAGCTCATCTTCTCTCTTTGGAATCAAAAGAAAAATAAGATTCACCCCCATATGGGAGTGGCTGCTAAACCAAACCCCCCCCACAATACACCGTTAACCCGTGAGACCTAAACCACACATGACTATATCCTTAACCTCCTGAGGAGGATAACCCAGTCTTATGGACCTAATGATGCCCCTCTGACCCTTACCCGACATCCTCACCGTAATCAAACCCAGCATATCCAACTCATTAAGATACTCACTGAACTGCCAGGTAGTCCTCGGCTTCCTACATAAAAAAACCCCCATCCCACAAAAAAAAACAATATCATTAGAAACACCCACACCATAGATTTTCCCCGGATAAAGGAGACCTTCCCCATACTCAAAACTCTCACCGGACCCCGTAATCAGAGATTTTCCCGTAGTATCTATTTATATACACTAAATCTATTGTATTAACTTGATATCGTGTATCCACTGGAGATTTAAATATGGCAACCTTTACTGTATCAATACCTGATGAACTAAAAAAGGAACTAGACAAACACCCTGAAATCAACTGGGCAGAATACCTCAAAGAGCGATTTGAGATTAAGGTCAGGCAACTCAGAAAATTCGAGGAACTTATAGCTAAAGGAGAAATATAGAAAATGGCAAGCGTAACATTATCCCTCCCCAACGTATTTAAATCAGAACTAAAACATTTCTCATGGATCAACTGGTCCTCTATTGCAAGAGAAGAGTTAATGAAGAAAAAAATATTCGAGGAATACATCGCGACTGGAACCCTCACAGACAAAGACTGGGAATTCTGCAAGGAAATAGACTGGCACCCAGTAGATAAGCTTCCGTTGAGGGAAGAGTTTAAGAAAGAATTAAAACAGAGAAGGAAAGGACCCTTCATTAAACTCAGGTCTGTAGAGGAAATATTTGAAGAATGACTTACACCCTCGTTCTTCATCCCAAATGCAGGAAGGAGATTAATAGAGCCTGCAAAAAGAATCCTGTTTTGAAAAAAGCTCTTGAGAATAAAATAAGAGAGATCATCCTAAACCCACCCACTACAAACCCTTGATGTATGAACTTAAAGGTGAGAGGAGAGTCCATATCCTCAAAAATTTGAGATAGACGAAACCCCAAAAAGAGTCATTCTCCTCGCCTTCGAACATCATGACAGAGCCTACAAAAAATAAATCCCCCCTCAACTTTAATATAAACCCCAGGTTTAAGACAAACTAACAACCCGCCACCGTTACTTCCCGCCAAATCATAGCAAAAAAACCCCACAGCAACAGAACCCGAAATTTAATACACAGCTAACCCGTGAGACCTAAACCACCCATGACTATATCCTTAACCTCATTAGGAGGATAACCCAGTCTTATGAACCTGGTGGTGCCCCTCTGACCCTTACCCGACATCCTCACCGTAATCAAACCCAGCATATCCAACTCATTAAGATACTCACTGAACTGCCTCGTAGTCCGCGGCTTCCTAGATAAAACCCCGCAGTTATCCTCATAAGCCTCATACACCTCCCCAGTGAACAAATCACCCCCCCCAAAACCAGACAACCTCCTATACATCCCGCCCCGGGAAACAAGACAGGCAATAGAATACAAAACAATCTGCTGATGCTCAGGTAAACTACCAATCGCCTCAGCAATAATATCCACCTCAACCCTCCTCTTAGCCTCATCCACATGCTCATCCAGAATCCTGCTACCCCCAGAATCCCTGGCAATCTCACCCGCCATCTGCAAAAGCTTCAAAGCATACCTGGCATCACCATCCTGTGCGGCGAAAGCAGCTATCTTCGAAATACACGCATTACCAATAACCCCCTCCTGAAACCCATCATCCACCCTCTGCCTCAGAATCGTCTTCAACTGAACAGCATTATAATGCCTGAACACCATCTCCTCCTCACAAAGAGTCGACCTACTCCTCGGATCCAACCTCCGCTTCACCTTCATATCATTAGACATACCCGCAACAGAAACATGCCCCCTCCTAAGCTCGTCATTAATCCTCGTAAGCATATACACCAGATCATTAAGCCCCTTTCTTACCATATCCACCTCATCCAAAACCACAACAAGATTCATGCCATTATCCTCAACCACCCTGAAAAGCCTATCATACAAGTCGCCTGGATCC
Source organism: uncultured archaeon (assembly GCA_965602195.1). Classification (GTDB taxonomy): domain Archaea; phylum Altiarchaeota; class Altiarchaeia; order IMC4; family QMZM01; genus CBFCYF01. The sequence goes on from CBFCYF010000022.1 coordinate 3,783, forward strand.
ATCCCCTTAAGATGATTATCCTCCCTATCCCCTAAAGGAATACTCTTCAAACCCCCGTTATTCAACGACTCAGCCTCCAGAGTCTTCAACAAAACCTGATACTTCGTATCCCTAACCTTACAGTTAATATAAACAACCCTCACCACCACACCATTAACATTCTTCACAGGATTATCAACAAACTCATTAAGCTTCCTCACCACATACTTCATAACACAGGTCTTGCCTGTCCCAGTCTTCCCGTAAATAAAAACATTACAGGGCTTCTCATCCCTTAAAGCAGGAGCCATAATCCTAGTCACCTTCCTGATCTCAGCCTCCCTGTGAGGCAACTCCTGCGGAACATAATGAGGGGAAAGAATAAAAGTATCCCTGAATATACTGCGATCCCCCAACTCAGCCTCAAATATATTATCGATCATGCTATCAATCCCCCAACCACATACACCAAAAAAAACTGTTTTTTAACTAAACAAACCTAATTTGATACTAATCTTAATTTATTAGGTTTGGCTTAGATATATTATAAAACTAAATAGAAAAAAACAGAGATCAAAATGGTATTTAAAAAACTTCTAGGGGGGAAAAAAAAGGAGGACGCTGAGATAGACATCGAGGAATACCTCAATGAGCTGAGCATCAGAGAGGGCAAGATAATCGAGAGAGAGGACATCACATACGTGAAACCCATGGACCTGAAGGATGAAGAAAACATCGACAACATCATCGCCGAACTAGGTAAAAACAACGCAGTAGTCCTGAACATAAAAACCCTACTCAGAGACAAGGTTCTCCTGAGGAACACAGTCAAGAAACTAAGGGAAGCATGCATTGACATCGACGGAGACATCGGCAAAATCTCAAACGAAAAAATACTGTTGGTTCCTGCAGGAATGAGGATCATCCACAGGTGAATCCAGATACTATTTCAACAGGAACTCCTCAACAACAGAATACCTGGGACCCTTAGGGGTTAATCTACTCCCCATCAACATTATCCTATCCACCCTAAATTCTCCGAAAACCCTCCTAGAGTTCCCCTCAATAAAACCCTTCAGCTTCTCCTTCTCAGATACAGACCTCACCCTTGCCAAAGTAAAGTGGGGGTGGAATCGCATGTCCCTGCTAAACCCATGTTTCTCTAATCCCCCCTCTATCTCTGACTGAACCGTTTTTATCTCACCTGAGCCCTCCCCGACCCCAATCCAAATCACCTTCATGTAATCAATACTCGGAAACACACCCACTCCTCTAGCCCAAGCCCTGAACTTCTTCACATCAGACAGGAAACCTAATTCCTCCCTAACCTCCTCTATTCCCCCCTCATCAACCTCCCCTAGAAATTTCAGGGTGAGGTGTATGTTCCCTCTGTCCACAAGCTTCATTTTACCGCACACCTGAATCTCAGCCTGAAGCCCCATAAACTCATCCCTCAATGTCTCCGGACAAGGTACTGCTATAAATGCTCTCATTTGATTTAATTTAACAATAATGAATCCATTAATCTTAAATCATATATAAAAAAATAAGTGATTAAAGATGTTTCCCGGAGGAATCAACCCGAAACAGATGAAGCAGATGATGAAGCGGATGGGCATAAAAACAGAGGACATCGATGCCCAGATCGTGATAATCCACGGCACAGACAAAGAAATAATCATTGAAGACCCCCAGGTGATGAAGACCATCGTACAGGGACAGGAGATGTTCCAGATATCCGGGGGCCGGATAAAGGAACAGGCCGTTGAGTCCGCTGTGGAGATAAATGAAGAGGATGTAGGGGTGGTTGCAGAGCAGGCCGACGTAAGTAAAGAAGAAGCAAGAAAAGCCCTTGAGGAATCTGAAGGTGATCTGGCAGCAGCCATAATAAAACTGAAGACCTGAAATGTGCGGAATAGCAGGCTACATCGGAGACAGAAACGCCCCAGATATTCTGTTTGACATGCTGAAGAGGCTGGAGTACAGGGGATATGATTCTGCAGGAATAGCATGTCTAGCTGAGGACATTGTATGCATATCTAAAGATAAAGGAAGAGTCTATGAACTAGAAGATAAATCAAAAACAGAAAACATCAAATCCACCCTCGGGATCGCCCACACCCGGTGGGCTACCCACGGAGAGCCCTCCTACCTAAACTCCCACCCACACACCGACTGCCGAAAGGAGATATCTGTGGTACATAACGGCATAATTGAAAACCACATACATCTAAGAGAGGAACTCATCAAAAAAGGACATACATTCACATCAGAGACAGATACTGAAGTAATACCCCACCTCATCGAAGACAATCTCACAGGAGACTTCGAGGACGCCTTCATCAACGCATTAGGTAAACTTAGGGGAAGTTTCGCTGTGGCATGCGTATACATAGGGGAGCCTGGAAAAATATTTATTGCGAGAAAAGATTCCCCCCTCGTCATAGGTCTGGGTGTAGGCTGCAATCTTGTTGCGTCAGATATGCCTGCCCTCATCCCCTACACAAAAAAGGCGATAATACTGGATGATTTCGAGTACGCAATCATAGAAAAAAATGAGATACTCGTGAAAGACATCCTCTCCGGCGAGGAGATAGATAAAGAGATACATGAGATACAGTGGGATGTGGAAGAAGCCGAGAAATCCGGGTTCAAGCATTTCATGCTGAAGGAGATACATGAAGAACCAGGGTCCGTTAAAAACGCCCTTAAGGCAGAGGAGGTCATCAAGGACGTTGCAGAGAAACTCACAGGCTATGAGAGGATATATTTTGTTGCCTGCGGAACCGCCTTCTACGCCAGTTTAATCGGTAAATACACGCTGGAGAGATTCGGCATAGCATCTGAGGCCGTACTCGGCTCCGAATTCAGGTACTCCACCATCAACGCCGTAGACAGTAAATGCGCGGTGATAGCGGTATCCCAGTCCGGGGAAACCGCAGACACCCTGGCTTCCGTAAAAGAAGCAAAGAAGGCAGGAGCCTACATCACATCAATAGTTAATGTGGTGGGTTCCTCACTAACAAGAGTCGCCCACGATAATATATACACTTACTCGGGACCTGAAATAGCTGTGGCGTCAACCAAAGCATACGTGGGGCAGGCTGCATCACTGATCATGCTCAGTCTTCTTCTGGCAAGAAAAAAAAATAAAATCAGCGAGGAATATCTTGCACAGGTGATAGATAACCTGGCTGGGGTTCCAGATAAAATCCAGTTGATCCTGAACTCATCAGATAAAATAAAGGCCAAGGCTGAGGAGCTGTCAGAGAAAAAAATATTTTTTTACATAGGAAGAAGACAGAACTATCCCACCGCACTGGAGGGGGCACTGAAGATCAAGGAGATAAGTTATGTGCATGCTGAAGCATATGCCGCCGGCGAACTGAAACACGGCCCCCTAGCTCTTCTGGAGAAGGGCGTCCCGGTGATAGCGATCATACCAAATGACGGGATACTTGAGAAAATGGAGAGCAACATCTCTGAGGCAGAAGCGAGGAACGCCACAGTAATCAGGGTTTCTGAGGGAGGTGACTTGGATGTCCCCTCGATTGATCCTCTACTCTCCCCTCTGCTTTACATCGCACCACTCCATCTGTTCGCCTACTTCGTGTCTGTAGGTAGAGGTATTGATCCGGATAAACCCCGAAATCTGGCGAAATCCGTGACCGTGGAATGATTTCGCCGGAGAATGAAAGGAGCGTAGTGACTGAATCTAATCTGGCGAAATCCGTGACCGTGGAATGATTTCGCCGGAGAATGAAGGGAGCACAGTGACTGAATCTAATCTGGCGAAATCCGTGATCGTGGAATGATTTCGCCGGAGAATGAAGGGAGCACAGTGGCTGAATCTGATCTGACGAAGTCTGCGACTGTGGAATAAAAAAAAAGAGAATACATTACCCCCAAATATTTCTTCCTGGCAACTTAGCCTTATTTCTTCTCCACGTCCTCGGCTCTTACGCCTCTGTCTCCTTCAACAACCTTAAAGGAAACACTGTCTCCCTCGGTTATGTTGGCGCCTTCCTTCAGTCCGGTTACGTGGACAAAATACTCTTTTCCGTCTTCCCCCGAGATAAACCCGAAGCCTCTACTGGTATTAAAAAATTTTACAGTTCCGTCCATTTTAAATTCACATCATATTATATCAATTATAAATGATTTTATCTTTTTAAATCAAATAACCTCCATAAACACCACTACTCCTGTGGTTTCAGCAGAGTTGTCACATAGTCATCAGTCAAATACTTGTTTGCAGCATCCTGTAAATCCTGCCTGGATACTTCCTCTATAAGCCTCTTCTTCTCCCTGAAATCAAAGGGTATGCTATAGATCTCAGACTCAAGCATCAAAGCCGTTCTATCTGTGACCTCATCAAGCCTGTCATCATATTTAGAGAGCATCAATTTCTTGGTTCCCCTGAACTCCTTCTTTGGAATCTTCCTCTCCCTTAAATCATCGAAGATCCCGAGTATAGTCTCCTCCGTCTCCCTGAGCCTGCTGGGATCGAAACCATCTACATGCGAAAAAAACAGCCCTTCCTCCCCAAGCGGGTGGAAGAGACACCCCACAGAGTAGCCAATACCCCGCTTCTCCCTGAGCTCATGGAACATCCTTGAAGACAAGCCCTCAGAGAGGATAGATGAAAGCAGATCAAGCTTGAAGTAATCTCTGCCCTGGTGTCCTGAAGTCTTATACCCTAAGGTGAGATACATCTGCGTAATATCCCTCCTCTCCTCCTGCCGGTAACCTCTTTTATTTTTGAGGTTGATTTCTTCCACCCTATTTTTCCTTCCTGTCTCAAGCGACCCGAATGTCTCCCCTATCTTCTCCTTTAGCTTCTCCTCATCGAATCTTCCGCCAACCGCAATAACCATGTTGTTGGGTTTATAATACTTCCCTTTGAAGTCCTCCAACTCCTCTTTCCTTACGGCACCCATAGACTCTACTGTGCCCTCTATCTTCTTTTCCAGTGGGGTGCCCTTAAACAGCGTCGGTATGAATAAACCCAGCATGGAATACTTTTCAGGTGAGTTTATGTAGTTCCGTATCTCTGTGAGAATCACCTGCCTCTCCAACTCAAATTCCTCCTTATCATAGCTGAGGTTGGTGGCTGCCTCAAAGAGTATCTGCAGGGCGTTCCCTAATTCAGCGGGGGGTGTTTTAGCGTAAAATGCGGTGTATTTCCATGTGGTGTAGGCGTTCACCACCGTCCCGGAGTACTCCATGTCCTCTATTATCTGTCTTGCGCTTCTATGGGGGTTGGATTTAAAGAGCAGGTGTTCGTTGAAGTGACTTCCCCCGTTTATCCTCGTAGGTTCATTCACGGAACCCACCCTCACCCCCACAAGGAGGACGGCCTTTTTTTTCTCCGGGGTTCTTTCGGTTAACAGAACCAGTCCGTTATCGAATTCCTTTCTCTTCATCTCCTGTCTGGGCATATGATCACCTTAAGTTTAATTCCTCCCTCCCGTATTCCATGAATTCTTTCTCAACTGCTTTTGCGATGTCTTCCCCTGGCTTCATCTTATCATATGCTTTTGGCAGCAGATCCAGTGCGTTGCTCATCGTATGGTATGGGACTCCTGCCTCACTCAGTGTTTCTGCGATGGATCCCCCCTCATTTCTCTGCTCCATTCTGTCTGTTAACACAACAGCTGCAATCAGGGGAATTCCCATCTCTTTCAGGTTAATAACCTCATTAAGCAGGGAGCTGCCTGTTGTGGTAACATCCTCCAGGATGATTGTTTTTCCTCGGGGCTCACCCAGGAAGTATCTGTCTCTGGGCTCGCCGTGGTGCTTGGGTTTGCCTCGGCCCATAGGCAGCGGGTGGCTTTGGGCAAGGTAACGCCCGGATTCCTTAGCCCACATGTATTGTGTTATTATCCCAAGCTTTGTCGCCCCCTCCGGCACGCCGTAGAAGCAATCCGGCTCCAGTCTAAGTTCCCGGATGAACGCTATCACATAACCCGCAATTTTCTCCGTCAGGTAGACATCGCCGGTAACACTCCTCCAGTTCACATACCAGCTGGAGTATCTCCCGGATTTCAGCTTTATCGGCTCCTTGAAGAACCCGATAATGTCATGTTCAAGAATAAACTCATTAAATTCCTCCTGATTAAATCTGTTCATCTTTTGGGGTTGTTTCATGTGGGGTGAATGCAATGAACCCCACTTATTTTCGCCAGCCTTTTGTTAAAAGGCTGATTGAATTCCTCTTGATTAAATCGGTTCATCTTCATGCTGCTGATATACTTTAAGGAGGACTTGCTTAAATAGATTGGCTTTTTATGTGTGTTTCTGGGGGGCTGATTATTGGTTTTTATTTTCGACCACCCAATAATTTATCACTTGAATTCCGGGATGTGATCCGGAAGTGAGGTATGGAAAATCAATCTACTGTTACTTAACCCGCCTGCGGAGGAAAGGTATGTGAAGGAATCGAGGTGTCAGCACAGGGCGGCTGTGTTCCAGTCCGTGTATCCCCCCCTGACATTAGCTTATATCGCATCCCTTACAAGAGGCGACAACAATGTTCTTCTGTTGGATTGTATGGGGGAGGAGATAACCGTAGGTGACTTAGAAGATAAGGTAAAACAATTCAACCCCGATCTCGTGGTCGTCAACACCACCACACCAACCATCCAGAATGATCTTGAGGTAATTGCGAAACTGAAATCCAGCACAAACGCATTATTTGCTGTATTCGGGGTGCATGCAACCCGATTCGCCAGGGAATTAATCGGATACCCTCAAATAGATATTGTGATAAAAGGAGAGCCTGAGATAACCGCCTCTGAGCTGACAGAAAAAAAACCCGAAGACGTGAACGGGATATTCTATAAAGACACATCAGGAGGTATTGTCGAGAACCCGGACAGGGGTTTCCTGGATCCCGACTCGCTGCCGTTTCCAGCCTGGGACATGATTGATTTAAAGAAATACCGGATGCCCGTCACAGGCGAAAACTATGTGCTCCTTATGACTGGGAGAGGCTGCCCCTACAACTGCTCCTTCTGCGTCTCCATGTCATATTACGGGAAGAAATTCAGGTGCAGGTCGAAGGAGAGCGTAATCAAGGAAATCGAGTATGTGAAGGAAATGGGCATAGATAATTTCTTCTTCTTTGTGGAGACATTCACCCTAAACAAGCAGTTTGTGGCAGACCTCTGCGATGAGATAACTAAAAGAGACCTGCAGATTAAATGGATCTGTAACAGCAGGGTGGATACGGTTGAATGGAGGATGCTTAAGAAGATGAAGCAGGCAGGCTGCTGGCTGATGTCTTTTGGAATAGAATCAGGGCAGCAGGAGATTCTGGATGGGGTTAATAAGGGAGCTAAGGTATGGCAGTCCATTGATGCTGTGAAGATGGCCTATGATGCAGGGATAGCAACCATAGGGCACTTCATATTCGGCCTGCCCGGGGAAACAGAAAATACCCTCGAGAAAACCCTGTTATTCTCAAAGAAACTTCCCTTGAATTTCGCTGAATTCTACATAGCCGTGCCCTTCCCAGGCTCAGAGCTGTTTGAGGATCTAGGCATCGAAAACTACGGAGACGTGGACTGGTCGCAGTTTGAGTACTCACACAACAGCAGCGGGAAGGGATTCGACCTGGAGAACATAAGGAAGAGAGCATACCGGGAATTCTATCTCCGCCCCTCCCTCATCCTGAGGGACATAAGGCTGTTTGGAATAAGCAATATCCCGAAATTAGCTGTCGGCGGAATACAATTCCTGAGGAACATATGACATCATAAAAAAATGTATATTCTGGGGATATGGGACGGGCATGATTGTGGGGCATGTATCGTGGAAGGCAATGAAATCAAGGTAGCTGTGAATGAGGAACGCTACACTAAGAGAAAACTGGATGTTGGTTTCCCCGCAAATTCCGTGAAGGCATGCCTTAATTTCCTTGATCTGAAAGCAGGTGACATATCAGAGATAGCAGTGAATACCTCGGATTTCGCCAAAACCCTCACCCGGGTTCTCCCCTCCCTCAAAGACAACTACTACAGGTTCAGGAGGAGGAGGATACAGGAGCCCTCCTTCAGTGAGTTCAGAAGACATTTCAAGTACCGGACCACTGAGATAGCGGAGCTCCCGCTGTGCAGGCGACTCAGCAGCAGATTCTTCAGAAAGCATCTTAACAGGTTGGGTTTCACAGGCTACAGGATTAATTTCATAGACCACCACTCCTGCCATGCCGCAGCAGCAGCCGTATGCAGCGGCTACGATAAAGCACTGGCTATCACCCTGGACGGGGTGGGTGACGGACTCTCAGGCACCATAAACATATTCGAGGACGGGGAGCTAGAGAGAATATCATCCATCCACGCCAGAGACTCCTTCGGAATATTCTATGAGCAGGTGACAACGCTTTTAGGGATGAGGGAGCTGGAGGATGAAGGTAAAGTAATGGCGTTGTCTGATTTCGCCTACAGGGTCCCGGACAGCGAAAACAGGCTTCTGGATTTCTTCGAGGTTGACGGCCTTAACGTCAGATGCAGGTACTCCACCATAGGGAAATATTCCCGCCTGAAGAAGATCCTGTGGAATACGCCCAGAGAGCAGCTGGCTTATATGGCTCAGCGAACCCTTGAAAAGCACGTCACCCAACTGTTCCAAAATGCGATAGAGGAAACTGGGATAAATGATGTATGCTGGTGTGGGGGTGTGGCATCTAACATCAAAGCGAATCTTAAATTAAGGGAGCTTCCTGAATTAAAGAAACACTTCATCTTCCCCCATATGGGAGACGGTGGATTGGCGGTGGGGGCAGCATTGTGTCTTTCCATGGAGAGGGGGGGCATAAAACCCCGGAAGATGGAGGACGCCTACTTCGGCCCTGCGTATTCAGCTGGTGAGATAGAGGAGGAGCTTAAAAAACAGAAGCTGAGCTACGAGGAAAGAAGTGATATCGCCCAGTATGTAGGTGAGCAGTTATCTGACGGTAAATTTGTGTTATGGTATCAGGGGAGGATGGAGTACGGCCCCCGGGCTCTGGGTAACCGCTCGATTCTTGCCCCGGCATCAATGGAGGACGTGAAAGATAAACTGAACCTTCAGATAAAGAAGAGGTCGTGGTTTCAGCCCTTCTGCCCCTCATGCCTTGAGGAGGACGCAGGAAGCATATTCCTGGATGTGGACTCCTATGACAGGTTTATGACTATGGGCTACTGGACGAGAGATGAGATCCGAGACAAAATAATATCAATAATAAATGTTGACGGCTCTGCAAGGCCTCAGATGCTTGGAGATGAAAACCCGAGATTCAGGAAACTTATCGGGGAAGTGAAGAAGAACACCGGCCTGGGCATAGTGCTTAACACATCATTCAACCTACACGGGTATCCTATAGTCAACGAGCCGAAAGACGCCATAGATATGATGCTTAAATCAAAGGCCCCCTATATGGGCATCGGAGACTTTTTCGTGGAGAGGAAATAAAATAAAAAAAATGACCTCAGACCTGAAGGATTTAATCATAGGAGTTATACCCGCCCTATTAACCCTGAATGTTCTTCTGATAATAGGGTACGTAGTAATAAACCACGAGAACCTCGCCTTAGGCGACAACGTCCACAAGATAGGGTCAAACGAGTTAATGTATATCCTCCCAGTGTTCTTCCTGATAAATTTTCTTTTGATTGTAATCCTGTTTGCAGTGAATTACAGAAGCATTATAGGGTCTATGAAAGGTGTTAAAAAGAATACGATCATCCTGTTAGTGGTTATTCTGCTGATAGGGTTCTATTTAAGGGAATTCGTTGTCCCCCACACCCACAGGATTTTCTTTGATGAGGATCTCTATATCGGGATAGGGAACTCCATAGCCACCGAAGGTAGGGCTATAATGTGTAATTACGGGTCCCCCACCCACTGTACGGAGGGAATCCTGAATAAGGATCCCTCTGCCTACCCCTTCCTCGTGGCCGTAGTCTTTAAGTTGATAGGGTCCGGGGAGTGGTCGATCTTCCATCTGATGGCTGTTGTAAGCACCCTATCCATCCTCCTGGTGTTTATGGTAGTCTATGCTCTTCTGAGGAATGAAAAAGCCGCCCTCTACGCATCGCTGCTTATGGCATTAACACCTGCCCACATAGTATGGTCCGGGTCTGTTGCCACAGAGATAGTGTTCACCTTCCTCTCCCTTTTAACCGTCCTGGCGTTCCTCATCTATTTCAGAAACAAAACACTGAAGATGCACTTATTCGGTGCGGTTTCACTGGCCTATACGGTCCAGATTAGACCTGAGGGCCTGATCTTTGCCGCAACAATACTTGCCGGCTTCCTGCTCTTTGAGAGAGACTGGTGGCAGAAGCTGACGGATTACAGATTCTATATGCCCTGGATTATATTCTTTCTGCTTATCGTACCCCATGCCACCCAGATGTATATGAACCGGGGTGGAACTTGGGGCGCACCCGGAGGAAAGAAAATCAGTTTGGATTACTTCCCCCATCATTTCTCAGAGAACACCCTTTTCTGGTTTGATGGGATGATGCATCCTGCCATGTTCACCCTGTTTTCGTTAATAGGGTTCATGTACATGTTCCGTGAGAATATGCGGGCTCTCTTGTTTAATGCACTATGGTTCCTGCCATTGTTCATCCTCTTCACGCTGTTTTATGCCGGCAACGTAACTAGCGGCGGCATCGGCTTCAGGTTTGTAAACCTCTACTGTGTTCCTGTGCTCATCCTGGGTGGTTATGGCCTGTATAAGCTGCACGAGATCATCGAAGAAAATATTGAGTTCGAGGTTGTAGCCCCCCTTGTTTTAACAGCCACAGTATTTGTTTCCTTCCTGTTTTACTCGACTTTCCCCTTTAATGTTCTTGTTGATGGGGTAGCGATTATACACCCGCAGATACGGAATGAACTAACCCATTACCAGAAACCTCCCGCAGATTATCTGCTGTTGCCGTCTCCTGCTAATCCTACGGTGAACCTTACATTCTCCAACACCACTGCTTTCCTAACGGAGCCCGGTCAGCCGGCACAGTACGCCCGGGACATGCATGATAAGCTGGTGATGCCTAATATGGATAGAATAAACAGTAGCTGTTACGTCCTCACCCATAACCCCTCCATATTCCTTGCGGAGGGCAAGAATTCACTGCAGACATGGTATGGCTCGAATAAGCCGGTGATGGATAAGGTATTCAGTGAAACAGACTGTGTTATGTGGCTTGAGGGGGCGTGGTGTGCGGTTTCCAAGCCGCACAAGGAGGGAGCCTGCAAGAGCATGCACGACAACTATGACTTGGAGGTCTTTGCCCAATACGTAAGACCCAAGAACCCGGAGCACGTCTTCACCCTCTACAATGTCTACAGGAAAGAGTAGTCTCCTTTATTTGTTCCGAAATTTTTATATATGTTAAAACTAAACTAAGGTTGCACAGAACTTTGAGGCATTCGGGGACATAAAGGCGATAGAGTTGAGTGATGCGGAACTTGATGAGGTCGAAGACCTGTCAGGGAAATATGAGGTAACTCTTGAGGCAACTATCCTGGTTTTATGTGGGAAGCTCAGGGCGAAGAGGTTCCTGACGTAGCTGGATTTAATAGAGAAGGTGGGAACGGAGTTCCGGAAGACGAAACTTAAGAGCATGGGGTACCGCTAAGGTGACTGATACTAACCTCCTCCCTATTAATCTATTTAATTCAGAATTAATATTATGTCCTCATTTACCCTCCTGGGAACCGGCGGCGGAAGATTTGTTCTGTTAACCCAGAGAAGATACTCTGGGGGGATATGGCTTGATTTCAATACAAGGATTATTCTCGATCCCGGCCCCGGCGCTCTGATAAGAGCCCTCCAGTTCAGGAAAGACCCGGGCAAACTGGATGCAGTCTTAGTCTCCCACAGGCATCTGGATCACTACAACGACGCTGAACTCATGGTTGAGGCTATGACGGGGGGTATGAAGAAAAAAAAAGGAATACTGGTAGCTGATAAAGGAGCACTCACATACATATCAGATTACCATAAAAAACAGGTAGAGCTCATCGTACCTGAGGCGGGAGATGAATTCAAGATTAAAGATCTGAGGGTTCAGGCACTACCCACCGAAAAACACGCAGATGGCATAGGCTTTAAGTTTTTCACCGATGAAGGCATAGTCACCTACACATCAGACACAGATTACTGCCGGGACCTGATCCCCTACTACAGGGATTCACGGATTCTCATAATCAACTGCATATTTCCTTACTCAAAAGACATAATAACCCACCTCAACACCAAAAAAGCATTAGAGATTATCCGGCAGGTGAAACCTAAGCTGGCAATACTAACTCATTTCGGAATGCAGATGCTTAACGCCGGCCCCGATAAAGAAGCGGAGCTGGTGGAGAATGAATGCGGTGTAAAGACTGTAGCATCAAGGGATGGTATGGTTGTTGATGTGGAAACCCTGGAAATCTATAGGGATGGGAAAGAGAAACAGCTGACTCTCGGGGGATTCTAAACAAAATCAATGTTGTCTCCGACCTTGAGACCAATCTTATCTGAGGTTCCGCCGTTCACCTCCAATACGTATCTAGCTTCCTTCCCAGGATTTATGAGGGGGCATGTTCCGCTTCCGCAAGGTTGAACATCTTCTGCGATGTAAACCACTGTGCCATCATCATCCAACCATATCATATCCAAGGGTATGAGCGTGTTTTTCATCCAGAAGGAATAGAGGCCGACATCCTCGAAAATAAAGAGCATACCCGCATCCTCATCTAAGTGATCCCTGTACATCAAACCCCTTGCTCTTTCTTGAGGAGTTGATGCCACCTCAACCCTGAAACAATCATCTTTGAAACAGGCCCTACTAATCTCTTCCGTAGTACTGCATCCTGCAACAAGAATCAATAGGGATATCAACAATATTAATCTATGCATCTTTGGTCTTACCATATTATGTTATATCCTCCCCTTCCATTTAATAATTCATTAAGGTATCGAAGAGAAACCTCGGTGACTGCAACAGGAATTTCGCGAGGAAGGCGGGGTTCTTCATGAGAGGATAGAGAGTTTCTGTGGCTATATCCATATCTCCTTTTTCCTCTATGGATCCCCTGTGTTCATGTATCAGGGAGAATAACCGGTCCAGGCTGTTGTCTGAGAGAGAATTCAGGAATCTCCGGATCATCAGATGCAGCCGCAGTTCTCTGCCGATCTCCGACCTCCATCTGTTTTCATAATCAGGCAGACAGGCGTATTTAGCAGCTAATCCGCCCATCACAATACCTCCTCCTGTTGTGGCCTTAACATGGCCTGCGGTATCCCCCACCAACACTATCTTCCCATAGCCTGTCTTCAGTCTGGGATCATAAACCGGGATCGTCCCATAACTTCTGCTAAGGACTCTGCCGCCACCGATCCTGTTATCTCCCATTAATTTCTTGATGAAATTATTGAGGTAGGGTGTTGGGTTGCCTTCAACACCAAGGCCTACTCTGGCGTAATCCCCTGCCGGGATTATCCAGCTGAAGAAGCCCGGGACATTAAAGTGCAACTCCACCAGGTCACTTCTGCAGTCTACCTTCATCTCGTATTGAGCACATGTAATGAATCTCTTCGGGGTCGCAAGACCCATCTTCCTCTGCAGTTGATAATTTGTTCCGGTGGCGAGGATAACCAGATCAGATTTCAATGCACTAACATCCTTCACCCGTTCATTTACAACCTTGACGCCTAAATCCATGGCCTTATCCAGTAGATGTGCGTCAAACTCCCGCCTATCAACCACAAAAGCCTTCGTTTCCTGGGTGGATATCTCAGTCTTTCTCCCGGAAGGTGAATAAAATACCGCTCCCCGAACCCTGTTTCTGATGAAGGATCCCTCCTTGATCCCCAGCCACCCAAGACCGCTTCTGCTTATCAAACCGGCACACTGAACCGGATGTATCTCATGCTCGTTATATAATGTGATCTCATCTTCTCCGGCACCCGACACTGCCGCCATACAGCCTGCGGGCCCGGCGCCGACTATGGAAATCATAGCTTCCCCATGGACGTTTCCATTCCGGAAACGATTCCATACGCTCCTACTCTTTTATCCATCATAATCCGGGTGTTGCTCTGGAGTTTTTCCTTTCTTTTCCAGGATCAAGGGATATTTTGTGCCCTTTTTCATCTCCCTGAAACCCTCTACTTTTATGCTGAAGTGATGATCGTCTCCGAAATCGAAGACAAAAAGGAACCTCTGACCTTTTTTGAGATCAAGTTTTTCCAGTTTTATGGATGATGAATTCGGTCTCTTCCCGTCGAGGTCTGGCTCAGTATCGCAGGAATACTTCATTTTCCTGTTCCTTGAGTAGGGTATGTTGTCAAAAAAGAAGGAGTACATGTGCGGGTCATCCCAGCTAAATGATTCATAGATGATCGCCTCATGCAGGTCATTTAATGTCTGAGTTCCTGTTAACTCAATCTTCCTGGTGACTTCTTCTTCATATCCGCAGCCACACTGTCCCAGATAGATCACATCAAAGATTACGGTTTTGTTGCTTTTTTTCATCATTTGATCTACCCTTAGGAACCCAATACCTTTTCCTACCATCTATTTTTGCCATATAAACACCTATCCTTTTTTAGACTCACGTCCATCAATTCCCTTCTTCAACAGATTTATTATTTCCTTTGATGTAAGGAAATCGCCATCAGGCTTCTGAATTGAGAGATGTTCTCGTGGGAATGAAAGAATAGCTATGCTGGATGGGGAACTATTTGCTGATGTTCGTTTAATTTCCTCTATCAGTTCCCTAAAGTTGATTTTCCAGTCCTTATTATCCCCACTATAGAGATTATCTTATCAGTTTCCAATAAATCGATTGCCTCC
>CBFCYF010000023.1:0-18396 GCA_965602195.1 uncultured archaeon
TGTCCACTGAACTACGGAGGCCAAAATGTGATGCCTGGGGCATCAATTATAGTAAAATAATTCTTCTGGGTTTCGAACTTCCTGTGAGCTATGTCAATAGTTAAGCCTCTCTCTCGTTCATCCTTCAGCTGATCCATGACCCACGCAAACTCGAAGGTCCCTTTACCAAGCTTCTCGGCCTCATCTTTGTACTTCTTCATTACCTGCTCCGAAATCTCTCCCAGATCATAGAGCAACCGCCCCACAAGCGTTGACTTCCCATGATCCACATGCCCTATAAATACAATATTAATGTGTGGTTTTTCAGCCATTTTATACCTCTTTTTTCATATCAAGTGTTATTGGTTAAGACGGATAATAGGTTAGTATTATGGTTTTAAAACTTTAAAAAACAATCCTTTTATCTCTCCATGAATTCCTGGGCCGTGGGGATTTCCTTTTTTAATCCCTTCCTGTTTCTTATCTGAGCTACTACATCATGCTGTAATTCCTTAGGTAGTTTATCAAAACCGGCGTTTTCTGTAGACCATAAGGCATGACCTTCACTTGCGCTTCTGATGTCGCCTGCAAATCCAAAGGATTCTGCCACAGGCATCGTGCCTTCTATGCTCATAAGATCCTCTTTCTGTTTCATATCATCGATTATGCCTCTTCTTCTTTGCAGTTCCCTCGTCACAGACCCCATATAGTCTTGGGGTACGTCGACCCAGATCTTCTGGATGGGCTCCAATATGTAGGGGCCCGCCATCAATGTACAGGCATAGATGGGGTTCTTAACTGCCGGATATACCTGTGCGGGACCTCTATGAATGGCATCCTCATGAAGTTTAGAGTCTACTAGTCTAACCTTTACCTTGCTGAGGGGCTCGTTTGCTAGGGGGCCGTTATCCATTACCTCCTCAAAGGCGTCGAGCATCAATTCCATTACCTCATCCAGGTGCTGTACGCCCCGGGTCATATCCACCATAATATTTCCATGGTATATATTAATCACCTTCTTTGCTTCATCGTTATTCATACCCAGGTCCACAAGCTCCTTCCTTATGTCTTTACTTTTGGATTTCCTCCTGCCTTGTCCAATTTCTCCGCTTACTATGGCCTTATAAACGCCGTCCTCCAGGGGCTCCACCTCTATATTGAATTTATTATGTTTGTTTGGGGATTTCCCCTCCACTGTATTGGATTTCTTATCCACGGTTTCTCTGTAGACAACAATCGGAGGTGATGTCTCTATGTCGAGACCTCCGTCCCTGATCCTGTTTACAATAACCTCCAGATGGAGTTCCCCCATCCCAGACAGGAGGTGTTCTCCTGTTTCTTCATCGATTTTTACGACGAGGGTGGGGTCCTCCTTAGACACCTGTCTTAGAACCTCTATCACCTTTGGGAGATCCTGGGTTTTTTTGGCTTCAACAGCTATGGTAACTACGGGCTCTGATGTATGGATCATACCTTCAAAAGGCTGGATTTCCTCTGTCGATACAGTTTCTCCTGCAGTTCCACTCTTCATACCGGTTACACCTACGATGTTGCCCGCCACGACCTCATCGGTGTTTAGTCTGCTCGCACCCATATAGACACTTACCTGCTGTACTCTCTCGGATTTTTTTACCCCAACCAGATAAACCTCCTGGCCCTGTTTGATTCTCCCGGAAAAGATTCTCGCAGTGGCGACCTCACCCTCTCTTTTGTCGAAGGTGGATATATTTGTGATCATCATAGCTAATTTTCCATTTGAGTCGCACCTCAGCATGGACTTCCCGATCTCTGACTCAAGGTCACCTTTCCAGATCTGTGGGACCCTGGCTTTCTGGGCATTTAAGGGATTCGGAAGATGTTTAACCGCTATATTCATGAGAATCTCGTGTGCTGGGGCCTTATCTGCTAATTCCTTTTGTTTATCCGTGGTGCAGTAGTCGATGATGTTCTTAAAAGTAATTCCTGTCTTTTTCATATATGGAACTGATATCGCCCAGTTATGATAGGCTGAGCCAAATGCGACAGAGCCCCCATCAACACTAGCTGTCCAGTCCACTCCATCTGGTTGCCTTATTTTAATCAGTTTATTGACATCGTTTATTATGCTGAGGAATCTCTTTTGCAGTTCCTCTGGAGATAGCTTTAATTCATTAATGAGGCGGTCCACCTTGTTGATGAAGAGTGTTGGTTTAACCCTCTCTTTCAGGGCCTGATTAATTACTGTTTTGGTTTGGGGCATTACCCCTTCAACGGCACATACCACAACTATTACCCCATCTACGGTCCTCATGGCTCTTGTTACATCCCCTCCAAAATCCACGTGGCCTGGCGTATCAATTAGGTTTATTAGGTATTTCCTGCCCTCATACTCGTGGACCATGGAAACGTTCGCTGCGTTGATTGTTATCCCTCTAACCCTCTCATCCTCATGGAAGTCCAGAGCTAACTGCTTTCCTGCCATCTCCTTGGAGATCATCCCCGCGTGATAGAGGAGATTATCTGACAGGGTTGTCTTGCCATGGTCTATATGAGCCACGATACCCATGTTCCTTATCTGCTCTGGTTTATCTATCAATGCCGTTATCTCCGCGATAATCTTTTCTTCTCTGCTGGCCATTTTTAGGTTTATAGATTAGATTACAGACGTTTTCATCTAGAAGAGTGGGCAATTCTTTCTGTCTCCTCCTTTCTCTGGATGGCATAACTTTTTGTGTCTGAGTTAGCTGCCCATATAAGCTCGTTTGCCAGACATTCCCCTATGGATGTTTTTGAATTGAATGCTGTTGCAAAGGCCCCTAAGGAGATATATTTCAGGGCGAAATCCACTCTTCTCTGGGAGGATACGTCTATCGCTCTATGGTAGCGGATTCCTCCGTAGATGATTGTTGTGGTTTCTTCCCTGGGTCCTGCGTTGCTTATGGCATCCACCAACACCTGAATCGGATTCTTTTTTGTTTTCTCCTCAACGATCTGGAGGGCGTCCCTCATTACTTTCATTGCATTCTGTTTTCTTCCTGTGTTTTTTCTTCCCCTGATATACCTGCCGGCAACTTTTTTGGTTCCCTGTCCACTTCTCATTAATTTATTCACTAATCTTTCCACGATGTTCATCTTGCTTTTGCCGAACTGCTTTCCAACCAACCTGCCGGCGGAGTGGGGGACATAAACTGGCTCCAGAGAGACGTATCTTTGCAGACATTCATCCTTCACCGTAACATCCTTAAAACTCCACCTCCCAAACAATTTGATATTCATTCTCACTCGTAACTCTTAAATCCTATGCTCTCGGCGTTTTCCCTGAAACATCTTCTGCAGATATTCATGTTGTATTTGTGAATGACGCCCCTGGCGTTGCCACATATTGAGCATACCAGATTTCTTTGATCAAACTTCTTATTTTTCTCGGTCATTTTATGCTTATACTACAGTAATATTGAATTTTTTCTTTATGAATTCTATTGATTCCTCTTTTGTGATCAGAGTCCTTCCGGGAATTTTTTTTCTCTGTAGTTTCCTCCTTTTCGTCCTGTAGCCGGGTCTTCCCATATTCACACAGATGTCTGTCCCAAAGATACCAATATCTGGATCGTATTTCATATCAGGAAAATCTATATATTCATGAACGCCGAAGGAAAAATTACCTTGATTATCGAAGCTGGACTTTTTTATCTTATTATCTGCGGCTACAAATGCCTTCTTGAGAAAATCCTGTGCATTTTTTCCTCTCAGGGTTACTTTACAACCAATGGGCTCTCTTTTTTTGATCCCCCAGGTGGGAACCCTATGTCTCGACGTAGTCCTTGTGGGTTTCACTCCCGTTAACTTCTTAAGGAGTTTCTCGGCGTTTACTAGTTTCTCTCCGGATTCCCCTGCCCCGATATTAACAACCACCTTTTCAATTAACGGGTTTTGCATTTCGTTTATGTATTCCATCTTATACTGCTATTATTGCTTTTTTTCCACCTATCATGAATAGATAATCTGTTCTCGTTTGGATACTCTCTACCTTGGTTAGTGATTTATGAAGTTTAGATCCCTCAAGTATCTCTGATATCTTACCTGCCTGCCCCGATATTAACAACCACCTTTTCAATTAACGGGTTTTGCATTTCGTTTATGTATTCCATCTTATACTGCTATTATTGCTTTTTTTCCACCTATCATGAATAGATAATCTGTTCTCGTTTGGATACTCTCTACCTTGGTTAGTGATTTATGAAGTTTAGATCCCTCAAGTATCTCTGATATCTTACCTGCCTGCCCCGAATGTCTGCCGTGAACTATCACCGCCATATTGCCTTTCTTAAATTCTATGCTATCTATGATTTCTCTCTGAGGCAATTTTAATACAATTGTATCCCTTGTTTTGTATTTATCCTCCTTAACAAGAATGTTACTGCCATCATGGAGATTTAACTGAGTTTTACCTCCACTCACCAGGGACTTATTTCTAATCCTACACAGTTTTATGTCTGACTCCTTCTTGTCAATCTCCTTAAGGTAGAGCCCCTTCCTGCTGGGCATTACTCTGTAGTATTCCTTTATCTTGGGTATTTCGATGACATCCATCAATCCAACCCCCTGGTTAGGGTCCATCACCGGTTTTTTGTCTACCGTAATCAAGGCATTGGATATTATCCTCTCCGCCTCACGAGCCGTTTTGGCATGCCCCAGCATGTCTCTTACAACCATCATCAAGGGAATACTCTCTTTTTTTGGGTGGGGTCCTCTTGGGGTTATAACCCATTTAGGTTTTTTACCATGACCTGCTGCTATTCTTTTTGTATGAACCATCTTACTCAATCTTCCTCTCCAACATATTCCTCCTTTCCTTATCCTCCATATATAACTCAGTGATCATGATATTCGATGGATCAACTGGTTTCTCGATATCTGTTCCATCAGCCTTCTTTATCGTTATGCCCTCCACATATACTTTCAGTGTTTTAAGATCCACCCTCATTATCTCCCCCACATGATCTTTGAATCCTCCCCTCATCACTCTTATTGTGTCACCTTTTCTCACTGGAAGAGACCTCCTGTGGTACTTCTCACCGAGCTCATGACTCAGATGAGATGCCACCATCTTCTGTCTCCTGTGGAGTGGGGCATTAAACCTCAGCTTCCTCTGCTTCCCGGGTTTTTTGGATGATATTGATTTCATTTTTTACTTATACTACGATACTTGCGATGGAGCCAATCTTAACCCATCTCTCTGTAGCTTCTCTGGCCACCGCACTTTTGATTTCGGTACCCTTTGGCATGCCGTCATCTGTCACAATCACTGCTGCGTTATCCTCGAATTTGATCTTCATCCCGTTATACCTCGTGTATTCTTTTTTTTGTCTTACAATGACCGCTAACACTATATTACTCCTGATGTCTGGTCTTCCCTTTTTAACTGATGCCACAATCAGATCACCAATACCTGCCCTAGGGTATCTCCTCTTAACTCCCCGGTATCCTCTCACGGCAATAATCTCCAACTCCTTCGCACCAGTATTGTCTGCACAATTCAATCTTGCTCCTACTGGAAGGCATGGGGTTATTTTTGCCGTTATTGCCTTTCCTAATGGTATGTTCTTAAACACACCCATGGGTTTTGCCATCTTGGATCCTAATCAATTTTCTCTGTAACCACAAAATTTACCTTACTGCTAAGCTTCCTACATTCCTCCACCCTTACTTTATCTCCCGTCTTAGCATTGATGCATGGGGGATTATGGGCGAGTATCCTTGATTTCACGTTCCTGTATCTATCGTATTTCTTCAGTTTTATGTGGTAGCTTCTCTGCAATACTATTGTTTTGTCCATCTTATCTGAGACCACGGTTCCCTCAAGAACTATCCCCCTTGTGGATAGGCTGCCGTGGGTGGGGCAGTTGACGTCATCACATTCAGCCTCTTTCTGTGATCTCTTTTTTGTAGTTACTTTCTTAGCTTTTTTTGTCATTTTAAACAAATTTGATCCTGAATTTTTTCTTTATCCTATCCTCTGGTCTTGCAATTAACAGTTTACCCTCAATTCTTACCACGGCTTCTTCTGGGAGCTTCACCTCCAACACCACACAATTTTTAGGTACTATGGTTGTCTTACCCCTAAACTCTATCTCCAGGGTATTCCTAGTCTCTCCCACTATGGTCCCCTTGCATCTATAGGTTTTATCTGTTAAACCTTCAACCGTCGCCTCTAATCCTATAAGCTCGTGATACAATACATTATATGGGGAGATCATCCTAACACCTATAGTCAAGAATATGGCTCTTGCATGGGATAATGCGGGGTATCTGATCTAATAGGATACAGATCACCTGACTTCAATCATATCCCCTGAAAAGCCCATACTCATTAGGATGTTCTTTATCTTATTGATGTGGTCTCCTTGAAGCTCCACTCTGTTACCTTTGGCTGTTCCTCCACAAGCTAGTCTCTTTTTTAATTCCTTGGATATTTTTTGTGTGTCCATATCCTCTAATCCCTCGACTATAGTCACCACCTTCCCGTATCTTCTTTTATCACTACTAACTCTTATCCTCTGTCCCTCCTTGGTCATCTCCTCACAGACACAGAGTTCCTCCGGAAGTCCGCAATTTGGGCAAATCATTTCTTTTTCTTATCTAATTCCTTTTGTTTTTTTATTGTTAGGATCTTGGCAATAGTTCTTCTTATTTCCTTGACCTTACCTATGTCTTCAGGTATCCCGCCTGAGGCCAACACCCCCCTTATCTTCATCAACTCCTCCTGTAGCCCTATTCTTTTATCATCCAATTCCTCTGGATCCATATCCCAGAGTTCCTGAGAGCGAAATATTGCCACTTTAATATGAAATATATTTATTTAAATCATTAAATTTTTTTTAGGTTTTCTCTTTAACTTTTTTTGATTTTGGCTTTTTCCCTTCTTTTTTATCTCCTGCTTCTCTTTTTACATCAGCTTCCTTTTTTTTCTTCACTGCTTTTTTCTTCTTTTCCCTTGTTTTTCCTTTTTCTGTCTTCGCTTTGGGTGTTCCCTTCTCCTTCTTTGTTTCTTTCTTTTCTTCCTCTCCACCTGTTTCTTCTTCCTCGCTCTTTCTTGGAATCATCGTTATCTGATCCGGGAAAACTACACCGGGGGGAACTATCCTTACTGTGACTCCTATAACCCCTGCCTTTAGGTAGGCCTGAGTTGACCCTACGTCGACCAGATTTGTGGGGTCTCCGGCCTTCTTCATATACCCTTTAGCATATTTCTCTGTTCTTGATCTGCCTCCCTTCCCAACTATTTTTCCGGCGAGGCTTATCTCCACACCCCGTGCCCCAGCATACATTACTGCATGTAGTGCTTTATATGTCACTCTCCTCCTGTACATGCCTCTTTCCAGTGCTAGTGCTATTCTTTTTGCCACTATCTTCGGGTCGAGGGTGGGATTCTCTATCTTCTTAACATCGATGGTTAGGTTGTCAATACCATACTTTTCCTCCAGAATTCTTGTTAATTTATTTATCCTCCTGCCCTTCTTTCCGATAACAATAGGGGGTTTCTCCACGTGTAGGTCTATTCTGGTGGCGAGAGGTGTTTTCTGGATATCCATTCTGGAATAACCTGACCTGCTTAACTCTCTCCTCAATAGATTTTCCATTTCGGACCTGATCTTTCCTTTTTGAATAAAATATTTCTCCATTGCCATCTTATGTTTCTTCTACAACGGCCTGTACACTAACAAGTTGCTGTCTCCAGAGCCGCCACCTCCCTCTTGGTCTTCTTTTTTTTCTTGAAATGCCCCTCAAAGCCTGGATGTGAATTATCTTCAGTCTCTCCGTATCCAGACCCTTATATTCTGCGTTAGTCTCCATGTTCCTCATTAATTTCAGCATCTGAAACGCTGCTTTTTTGGGATACTTACCGATGTTATCTTTTCCCAGGCCCCGCCTGTGACCAATTCCTGTATTAAACCTCTTAAATGGAACTGACTCCTCTAAAGCTATTACCGCCTCCAGGAGTTTTATCGCATCCTGTAACATCATACCTCGTAACCTGTCACATACTACTACGGCGTGTTTAAATGAAATATCAAGCCCTCTTACCATTCCTACGGCAGTTTTTTTATCATCTGGTTTATAGGCGTACTTTAATTCCATTCTTCTTTATTATCTTACCGGTACAAAGAGGGATGATCTGGTGGCTCCCACACCTGGGGCGCTGTGTTTAACCACATTTCTTGTCGCACTGAACTCACCCAGATATTGACCGATCATTTCCGGCTTTATATGTATCCTGATAAATTCCTTACCATTATATACCTCAAAATCTAAACCAATCATTTCAGGGATTACAGGCATATTCCTGCAATGGGTTCTTATGGGTTTAGTTTTTCCTCCCTCATCCATCGATTTTCTTGTTTTTCTGATTTTTCTCATGAGCTTCTTCTGCATATCTGTGAATCCCCTTGATAGTGTTCTCCGTGTCCTTGATGGCATTATACCCACTACTTCGTCCATGGACATAGCCTGCAATTCCTCCAGTGTGTACCCTTTGTACCTAAATGCTCTTCTTGCCATTTTTATCTTCTTCTCCCGGTTCTCTTAGCTGCGATGTGACCAACCTTTCGCCCAGGTGGCGTGTTACGGGCGACCGTAGAGGGCCTCCCTTTTGAATGGCTGCTTTTTCCACCATGGGGGTGGTCTACCGCGTTCATTGCCAGCCCCCTCACCCTTGGATAGAGCTTGTTTCTGGCTTTTTTATTGTGATATGCCTGGCCCGCGTGGACCATGGGTTTCTCCTTTCTCCCGCCCCCTGCAACCTTGCCTATGGTTGCCCTGGAATTACTATTCACTGAGATTATCTTCTTTGAAGGTAACTTTAAATAACTTAACCTCTTCTCCCTGTCATGTGAAACAACAACTGCGGATGTTCCGGAGGCCCTCACTAGTTTACCGCCGTCCCCGGGGTTTATCTCGATATTATATACTGATGTACCCTCTGCTATTTCTCCTGCAGGGAGGACACTACCTGTCTTCTGTTGTGCGCGTTTTCCGATCCCGATCCACTGCCCCTGCTGGATTCCCTCTGGGGCGATCATCTGAATTTCCTGAAAATTTTCCATGAGGATTTTAGCTACGGGGGCGGTTCTTCCCGGGTCATCGATTATCTCGATGACCTGACCGCCGATGCCCTCTTTGTATTCCTCCTTGTATGGAGGGTATCTTATCTCCCCCTTGAATCTGTGGGACGGTGCCCTGTATCTCGGCCCTCCACGGCCCCTTCTTTGTGTGATTATGCGTTTACCCATTTTTATTTCCTACAACACACCGAAGTGGGATGATATCTCCTCTGCATCATATTTCGGATCCAGTTTTATATGAGCTTTTTTCCTTCCATCAGATGTTGTCATCACATTCACCTTAAGTACCTTGGTATCATATAGCGTTTCTATTGACTCTTTGATGTCTCTTTTGGTTGCTTTATTATTCACTATGAATGTTAATCTATTCTGCGATTCCCTTAATATTGTAGCTTTTTCACCCATCAGGGGATACATCAACACTTTATGTGGGTCCATTTTTATGAGGCTATGAGGGTATCTAGATTCTTAATCGCTGATTTAGTCCAGAGGCTTAGTCTTCCCGCATGAGCTCCTGGAGCAAGTAGCTCCACATCCAGTTCATTAAGATTCACTATGTCTACCCCCGGTATATTCCTTGAGCCTTTTTTGATTCCCTGATCTTCATTAACAACAATAAGGACACTCTTCTTTTTCTTGTATTTCCTTCCCCTGGTTTTTCCTCTGCCTGCCCTGATCTTCTTTTCCCGTGCCCTGTCTAATTCATCTTCCAAGCCAAGATGTTTAAGGGTGTTTAAGACATCCGCTGTCTTATCCAGTTTCTGGAATTTGTCTTCCACTATCAATGGTATGTTCTTCACATCATCTATCAGATGCCCCCTGTTTGTTATCAAATCCCTGTCACCTGTGGCAGCTATTGCAGAAGACAGTGCCTTCAGGTATTCCTTGTTATTTATCTTCTTCTCCCATATCTTTTTTGTTGGGGGGTGAGCTCTTCTTCCTCCAACCGCATGTGGAACTCTCCTAACCTTTCCAAGGCCTCCGCCCCCGGGTTTTTCTCTGGGAAGCCGGGACATCCCCTTGTTTATGGTCTGCCTGTAAGCTCCTCTTCTTCTACCGAAATAGTCGGCAGATGTCTGCAGCCCTGCCCTCTCAAATACACCATATCTCTGTCTTTTATTAGCTTGGATGGAAACCACCACCCTCTGGATTAGATCCGGACGATATTCTGTGTCAAATATCTGGGGTAATTCTACCTTCCCCTTGCTTTCCCCCTTCAGTGAATAAACATTTACCATCTTACTGCTTTGACTCAGTACTTATATACCTGATCTCAAAATTTGCCTCCCCTGAGGCTCTCCTTGGATAGCTCATCCTGATCAGTCTCTTAGCTGGGCCGGGAACAGATCCAAGAAGCATTACATACTCTCCCTTAACATTACCGTAACGCAGGAACCCTCCTTTAGGATTAACCTCGGTGCCGCCCTCCCCTATCTTGAGTATAATCTTATTGTATTCGGATCTCGTGTGATAACCCATCTGCCCGGGCAGCGGTTCAGTGAATAGTTTTCTCGCCGGAGTCCATGCGCCCCCACTACCTATATGTCTTCTTCCCTTCCCTGCCTTTCTTGGCTGAATCTTTACCCCAAATCTTTTAACTACTCCCTGGAATCCCTTCCCCTTGGTGACTGCGGTGATATCCACAAAACTATTTTCTTTCAGTACATCACCTACCGGTATCCTACCTCCCAGTATACTTTTAGTAAATTCGAATTTATCCTTAATTTCTCCCCCAACACCTATCTCCATTATATCCGGTACCTTCTTGGCAAGAGATGTTAATCTGGGTTGGGTATTGATGATGGCTCTGATATCTGAGATGGAATCAAGATTTTTCTCTATCTTTCCTAGTTTTTTTTCGGGGTCTCTCTTTTTGGGTAACTTAACCTTTTTTTCTATATCCTCAGGTATATCCTTTGCCCATATATCTGTGATGGTCTTTTTACCGAGATATCCATTCCCATAAAATCTCAATCCTGCCACAATCAATGGGGGTGTCTCAATTATGGTGGCCGGCAGGAAGATCTCTAGATCGGAGGTAGGTGAATTCTTTCTGTGATCAACAGCAAGTATATGCGTCATCCCCACCTTATAGCCTGTGAATCCCAACAGAGTTGCCTCTTCCGTGTCTACCCAGGAATGAATTCTGGGTACCTCTTTTTTTGCCCTCTTTCTGGGGTAAAATGCCATTGATCCCGACCTGGGTTTGTGGCTCTTTGCCATTTTAATGGTAATATTAAAAAAGGAGATATAAACAGACCTGACACTCACTAGATATCACGTTGTTCCCTGATGTTATTTCCACTGCATTTTTTATATTCTCCATGAAGATTGATACGCTGGATAGATTATAGAATAAAGGAATTAGAATGAGGATATAAAAATAGGTACTATTAAGCCAGGGAAGGCAGTAATGTGTTCCTCAACCCAGGCCCAATTCCCAGAATAAATATGGTGATCTTTAATACCCGATACAGGGTCTCATCGCCTTCCCCTCCTTCTTTCTCCTGCCTATGCCATTTCTCCAGGAAGTAGATAACCGCCAGGATAACAGTTAATTTAAGTGGAATCATCACAACCGCGCCCCCAAAGAGAGATATGAAGAATCTAGGCAACAGGTGTTCCTCACCGAATCCAAAGTAGTTTATTGCTATGAAGCTGCTTGATCCATCCAAAAGATGAGCAAACACTATCGCAGCATTATCCCATCTGTGGAAGATGCTTATCCCCTCAATACCCCTGAACCTGGATGCTACTGCTATTATAACAGTCAGAGATGATGCGAGAATTAATGGATAAAGTATTCTTTCCGGAACTGTTATGTAGGTAAAGAGGATGTAACCCAACGCGGCAACCCCCACGGTGCCAAGAAAAAAAGGAGGTATCCAGTAATCCACTCCTACATATTTTTGCAACAATAAACCCAACCCCACAAGAACCAAACCCGCTGAGATACATAAGATATAAACGCCCGGGGTTATGCTCCAGTATTGGCTCTCCTCAATGAAGCCTGCATCCACAAGAACCCTTATAAATATCCCCACAAGAATGTAGGGTGAAATAAGAACCAGAAATTTCCTATCTACAGCTATCCTTCTGAAAATGAATCTTGTAAGAATAAACAAAATCACAAGGAGAATCAGCCCATACACAAGATAGTCCTCTGCGGAATAAACCCCCATTTAACACCTCTTATGCGACCTCATCTGCGATGAACTCCAGTTGATCCGAAAATTCATTGTATTTCACTCTTCCTGTAACAGATATCTTTTCACCTATGATATTATCCTTAACATTGGCTACCGGGGCAAATTCGTCCTGTGTCTCCCCTATCAGATTCATGACCTCCTCCACATCCAACCCCAGAATTTTTTCTGCGTTATCTCTGAATGAGACCACCCTTATTGATCCAGTATCGTCTTCCAGTGTTAGGGATACTACCAGATTAGGTGATGGTTCAACATTATCATTGCAGGATTCACAGAACCATCCCGTGCCCATGTTATGGACCTTTCTACCGCACTTTGGACATGTCATGTATAGAACTCTCCTATCCTCATCTACCCCAACTATACCCCCCTTTATCTTAACGTATCTATCCATGTTCTCAAGGTCGATAATATCCTTCTCCTTGACCATTGACTCCTCTATCTTATCCAATGGCTCTATCTTAAGGTCCTGGTTAATAACAACATCACTGTATCTCCCAACATGTATCTCAGGCATCTCATCCAGGTTTGCCTTGGAGTAAGCATTCACTATCTTTACGGCATCACCTTTTTTCAGTTCATTTGCTATATCCGATTTCTCATCCCAGAGAACCGCCCTTATAACCCCGCTTTTATCTCCCAGGGTCAGGGAGGACATCATCCCTTTTGAATAGGATCTTGGTGTATACACCTGCATAATCCTTCCTATAGTTGTGAATCCTATGTCTCCTGCTTTTATCTCTCCAATGCTGAGTTCTTTTTTCTCATCGGATAATGGCGGAAGACCTATTTTCTCTTTACTGTGAATGATTCTGCTTCTGTTTCCTGCATGAAGCTCTAATTCCCCGTTGAGACCATCTCTTGTGTAGGCGTTCTCTATCTTTATAACATCTCCTTTCCCGGTGTCTGTTTCTGTTGCTTTATCCCACAGAACCACCCTTATTGTTCCTGTTTCATCTTCTGCGATAAATGATGCTCTTGCCCCCTTGCTGCCATCAGGTCTGTCAAACTCTGTGGGGGGGTAGTAGTAATTGACCCTGCATGTTGTATCTACAGACGGCATGCCTTTCTCAAGATCCTTAATTTTCACCAACTCCTCCGTTATCTCTGGAAGTTCGATGTCCAGTTTAGGGTTTACAGACAGGGTGGTTAGGGAGGTTGCATGTAACTCCACACCTTCTCCCCTACCTTCTCTTCCGTAACCGTTTCTCACCATGAGAACATCCCCCTTATTAATACTCTCTGCTATCTTCGAGTTTGAGTCCCACAAAACCAATCTTATATCCCCTGAGTCATCAGACAGTATGAGGGACGCAATTCTTCCTGTGCCTCCGTCTTTTTTCTGGAACTCTTTTGGGGGATAGACTGTTTTCACTCTACCGGCTAAATTTGCAGAGACCTGGGCTTTAACATCAGAGGCCTTGGTCAGGATTATCTCCTCCTCCTCTAAGGCGATGCTGAATTCCTTTGCAACTGCGTAGATGGCACCATAGTCGGAGAGTAACCCGTGAGTTGCCTCCTTCCTCTTATTCATCATACCCTCTACCTCTTCCCTGCTTTTTCCGCTTTCTTTGACTATCCTCTTAATTAGTTGATCTATCTCTGCCATTGTAGAATACATTAGAAGGGAGAAAATAAAAGAGATCACCACCCGTTTATATGCAAATCCAGATCCCTTGGGGGGGTGCTTGGTGTCTCATTAGAATAACCTACCGGGATTATTGCCACAGGAAGGATCTCTTCAGGGATTCCTAGTGCTCTTCTCAATGCATTCTCATCGAAGGCCCCCACCCAACAGGACCCCAGACCGAGAGACTGAGCCATCAGGATCATATTCTGAGCCATTATGGATGCATCCTGTATACAATAAAGATATTTGCCTCTCTTACCGTACCTGCCTATCTTCCGTCTGTTTGCGCATATTACGAAAAGGATCGGTGCCTCAGAGATGAAGGACTGATTTAGTGCAGCCTCGGCAATCTCCTGCCTTAATCTGTCGTCAGTAACAAGAATAACTTCCCGGGCTTGCAGATTACCGGCGGATGGAGCCCACTTACCTGCCTCCAGAATCCTCTGAATCTCATCCTGCCCAACAGATTTTGATTTAAAACGCCTTACACTCCGCCTATCCTTAATAACACCAAAAATATCCACATAACTTATTGAGAGAAAGAAAAAATAAAGAATAAGAAGAAAAAGAGAAATTTTATGCTGCTTATTCCTCTTCTGTTAATTCCTCTGCACCTTCCTCAGGTATTTCCTCTGCGGCCTCCTCAACTGCTTCTTCTGTAGCCCCTGCACCTTCCTCTTCTGCTTCTCCACCGCCTCTCATGGTCATGAAGTATATTATTCCGCCGATTACTACGATGACTATTATGATAATAATCATCATGCCTCCATCCAGCCCTCCGCCGTCTTCGATGGTGGTGGTTTCCTCAACTGTTGTTGTTTCCTCGGCTGTGGTGGTTTCCTCAACTGTTGTTTCTTCCTTAACTGAGGTGGTTGCAGCTGTTGTTGTTTCCTTAACTGAGGTGGTTGCAGCTGTTGTTGTTTCCTTGACTGTTGTTGTGACTGGTGTTGTGGTTTCAGGGCCTTCCTCACATACATCCACCTGCACTTCAACATACCTGTAACCCTCTCTTTCGAAACTCAGGGTGTGTATCCCGGCCTGATCAGGTATGAACTCGTATCTACCGTCGTCATCTGTTAAACCCCTCGAGTTCTTTATATAATCATCTGCCTTCGCTTTTTCCCCGAGGTACACTGAGATATCCACTTCCTTAACGGGTTTCTGTAATTTCTCGTCCTTGACGATCACCACTATTGCTTCACCCACGCATGCGGGGGTGACATTAATATCAAGATCCCTCTTACTGCTGGAGTCTTCTTTCACCCAGATACGATCAGGGGTCGTGTCACTGTAGCTGTATCCGTTTGGTACTGCCTCAACTTTGATGTTACAGTCATCTTTACGTGACTTCAGGTTGATGAATACTCCCTCACATTTGCCCATGCCACCTTCGATCACCAGAGTCGTACCATTATCTGTGGACACCTTATCATCACATCCACTCAACCGGACGATGGCACTCAAATTACAAGGTGTGACTGTCACCGTAACATTATACTCCTTGTTGGCCAGAATCCTATCGGGATTTGCCGTCACCGTAAAAAGAGCGGCACTTACCGAACCCGCCAACATTATAATTCCTACAAGAATCACCCCAAACATCAATAGATTTTTACTCTTCATTTTTTTTAATCCTCCTTTTTGATTTTGTATTTTAATTTTTATCGGATGTTATATTTTACCCGTATTAAAAAATATGCTTAGTCCTTTAAAAATAAACATCACTAAATTCTCGGGTATATTGATTATTAAATTTTTCTATATAAATACTTATCGTTTTTTTAGATATGCTAATCATGTATTTCAGCTTTTAATCTGGTTTTCCTCCAATATCCAAGGAGTGAGAATATAAATATTACTGATAGAATTATGAGGAGGGAATTCAAGAGATCTATGGCCACCCCAAGGAATTGGTTGAGGACCAGAACAGATAACACAACCAATGAGATGCTTAAACCTATGGAGAGCGCGATTCTTTCCAAGATGTCTATCTCCTCCTTTCTCGGGAAAAGGGTGTAGGTAGCTGCAAACCCGGGGAGAAATAACACCAACATAAAACCCACCCCGGCTCTAACAACTTCTAATATCATGGTAATATACTTAAATCCCCTAAATAAAAGATCACCCTGATGGATCATATCTATAGATGTAATTCCCGCTCTCCTCATCGGAATATACCTCCTTTAGGAATTTACAGTTTATTCTGCTTGTGAAGAGAACATAATCCACCTCTAATTCCTTAATTATCCTCTCTTTTTCTTCACAGCCCTTAAGGAAGAACGTAATAGCCTTCGTATTAGCTCCTCCAGCTACCTGCAGCCTCGTACGCTCTAATGATGCCACCCTCCTGCCGGCTATGGGTGTTATAGCCTTAGAGTAGAAGGGGAGGGTTAATATCACCGAATCCTCGGGTGTGTTCCTTAACCATTTAATGCTATCCACGTCTTTCTCAAATATCACCTGGAATATGTTGTTCCGGTAGTGGAAGGCAGAATTAATCTGGATCATTATTATTAACACCACCGTAATGATGATGATTGAATGCAGGGCTTTTCTGATCTGCTCCTTTCTTTTCAGGATCACCATCCTTAAAAAGGTATCGACGCTGTTTAAGTAAAACATATACAGATAGAATAATCCTATCCCCGCCATTATGAGGGCTATCTCTGATGTATACATGAAAAGCCTCCTGAAGGGGGATAGAAACAACTCATTTGTGAGATAGAACTGCGCTATGAAGGGAATCAGGGAAATGAAGGCTATTGGAAGTATCCTTCCCTCCTTATTCTTCAGGAGGCAGATTCCGCCAACTATTGAAAGAGCAATGATTATCGGTCCAAGAAAGCTGTCATAATAAAAATCCGTTCCAGGTGGTGGCTCATCCCTGAATGTCATCGTCTTCAGCATTCTGGATATACTTGAGGTGACTCCCCCGTAATCCAGGCTATCTATTGGGATAAATCTCAGAGATAGTATGAATAACACTACAATGGCCACAGAGATCTTCTCTTTATTTTTCACCACCAACCCAGGATTCAGGATGAGATAGAGGAGGAATACAGGCAAAAATATTATGGTGGAGGGGGGATGTGAGAGGGTTACGTTGATAAAAACCAGGGCAAGTGTTACATCCCACACCCCCACCCTGGCGTTGGATTTAATCACTCTAAGAAATAAAAAAACAATTAATGGGATCTGAGACATCCCATAGGCTACCGGAACCAGAAACCATATCCCCATAAGAGTCCAGTTACTCTTAATTGTTAAGACAAAGATCGAGGAAAAGATACCCGCTAAATCACTTCCTGTCAGATACCTTACCAGGATGAAGGTATTCAAGGCCAGGATAATCCCAATTATCGTGGGGACAATGGCGGCCAGATACAGCGGGTCTATTCCAGTTAATATTGATATCTCAGCCAGCAGGATACTGTAGTTTATCTCCCAGTTACTGTCTCTGAATTTCTCCCCGAGATACGGGTTATGCCAGATAGTGTTTTCTCTCTTCACCATCTCCCGGGTTATGGTGATATGGTCCCATGAATCATAGTGATACGGTAACGTGTAGTAACAAAACTTATCTTCTCTTATGATCTCACCTACCAGCCCATAGAGAAAAAAAGGGTAATCCTCAGGTACAACGAAGTAGTCAAGCCGGATTCCGTTAACCAGAAGTAAACTTGAGGCTATTATCACTCCAAGAACCAATAGCTCTCTTTTCATCTTTAATTCTTTAGTGGCGGCTGAGGGTTTGTGATGATGTATCTCCTGCCCTTGACCCTGTTGTATTTCGCAACTAGCTTTTCCTTCCCACCGATTTCTTTCAGCTTTATTTCAAGGAATTCGTCGGTAACCCTGATTATATTGTAGCTTTGCTTTATGGTTGCCCTCACCTTCTCGGATGAGGCCGATCCCGCCGTTACCAGGGCGAGATTATTCAATATCCATGCAGAGGGTGTGTGTCTGTGTCCACTCAGCGCTAGATCCACGCCCTCCCGGGTCAGTATGTCTAGAATATCACCGGCATCTGTCAGAACAGCTCTTTCCCTGCCTGTCATAGGGACGGGGACAAGGTGGTGATGTAGTGTAACAACCTTGCATGTTGATTGTGGAATCTTCTTTAATTCTCTTGCCAACCATTTCTGTTTCCCTCTTCCTGCGGTACCCTCATCCAGGTCGGGTATGCTGGTGTCTATCCCTATGATGGTTAATTCATCGGAAATATTTTCCACCCAGTTTCTCTGCCCGAAGAATTTCTCAAAGTATATGTGCCCCATGTATCTTGAATCATGATTTCCCGGTACTGCCAGGACCTTATTGTTTAATTTATCTACGTAATCCTTTACCAGCATGTATTCATTTTCAAAACCAAACATCGTCAGGTCTCCACTGAGGACTACTACGTCAGGATCAAGGCAGTTGATTTCCTCTATTGCGGTTTCAAGCTTCTCTGGCATGAAGTTTATCTTCCCCGCAT
>CBFCYF010000024.1:0-18310 GCA_965602195.1 uncultured archaeon
ATCATACATGTACCGAGACATCATCGTAGCGTACAAGCCCGGGAAGGTGTACCCAGCGTTCGCCTCGTTGAGATCAGCAGCGAACATCAGATCATCACCGATCTGGTTCGCCCTGTCGGTCATCTTCTCAAAGCCCCCGACGAAGACAACATCATTGAGGCCTGATCTGATGTCTATACATGCGTTGTATAGAGCAGAGCCTCCTGATGCACAGGCGGCCTCGACCCTGGTGGCCGGTACGCCGGATAATCCGCTGTAGTCCGCCACCAATGCCGAAACATGCTCCTGTCCAGCGAATAAGCCGGGAGACATCGAGCCCACATAGAGTCCCTGGATATCCTCTCCCTCGATGCCGGCGTCCTTCATGGCCTCTGTTCCAGCATCAGTGATAAGATTTCTGTATCCTCTATCCCACAGCTCCCCGAACTCGGTGATTCCCACCCCGATTACTCCTACCCTGCTCATTTTTGTAGGTGAACCCCCTTGATTTTTCCCTTGAATTTAGCGTATGTAGCGTAGTCAACATACATTTTATTGTTGATGTAATCCTGAACAGGTTTCTGGTTTCTTCTTTTCTCACACTCTTTTTTTACCTCAATAATGAAGGCGTCTGAGCCTGCACCCGATCCATAGGATACCGCAAGGATTAATTCACCTGCAACTGCCTCATCCAGAATCCTTGCCAGACCCAGTGGGGTGGATCCGGAGTAGGTGTTTCCTATGTGGGGGGTTAATAGGCCTTTCTCGATCCTCTCCGGTTTAAAGCCAAGTATTTTGGCTGTTTTCTGCGGGAACTTACCGTTGGGTTGATGGAATACTGCGTAGTCGAAATCATCTACCCCCATATTATTCCTGTCCATTATCCTCTTGGCTGCCGAGATAACATGTTTAAAGTAAGCGGGTTGTCCTGTGAATCTGGAGCCGTGTGCCGGGAATTCCTCCCCCTCCCGCCTCCAGAAGTCCGGCGTGTCTGTTGTGTAGGAGTATGTGTCCTTGATCTCTGCCACCAGGTTTTTATCTCCTATTACATATGCTGCTCCACCTGCACTTGCGCTGTATTCCAGGGCATCCCCGGGTTTGCCTTGGGACGTATCTGCGCCTATTGCCAGACCGTAATCTATCATGCCTGATTCCACCAACCCCATGCAGGCCTGTATGGCTGCTGTTCCCGCCTTGCATGCGAACTCGTAGTCTGCTGCAGTTAGGTCTGTTCCTGCGTCGATGGCTGCTGCAACTATTGTGGCTGTGGGTTTAACGCTGTATGGGTGTGATTCGGAGCCGACATAGATGGCGCCTATTTCATTTGCATTAATGTCTGCGTGTTTCACTGCGTTTCTGGCAGCCGCAACCGAGATGGTTGCTGTGTCCTCATCTAATGCCGGCACGCTTTTCTCATATATCCCAAGGCCTTTATTGATTCTATCCCCCTCCTCGCCCCATACTTTAGCTATTTCCCCTGTCTTTATCCTGTATCTGGGTATATACACGCCGTAACCTGTGATTCCTATCATTTTTGTAGTTTCCTCAGATTTTCTATTACCTCGCTCTCGGAGTTTAGGGTTGATATCATTAATGTGATGTTTTCTATCTGGGCTATCTTAGCCCCGAGAGGGTCCATCCTGTTGGGGTGTAGTCCATGGAAGATTACCATTTTAGGTTTAGGTTTGGTGACTTTGATTGCCACCATCGGTGATCTTCCTGTCTGTACTTTTGTGAACACCAATGCTCTTTCGGTTGTTGACCCGTAAAGGTTTATGAAATCTGACTCCGATAGCTCCACTATAGCCTTTATGGAGTCTATTATCGTGTAACCGCTGATTAATATGTTATCCCGCCCGTTACAGATAACATATCCTTTTATGGCTTCTTTGATTTCGTTGAAAGACACCGGTTCCAGAAATTCCCTTATATCCAGGATAGCTGCGTTGTCCACTTCCGGGGAGAATTTCCTGATTACTTCACCTCCTTTCTTCCTGTCTTCTTCGATCAGGACCTTGATGTATTTCTTTACGAAACCGGTTCCGGGGGATTTTCTTCTTCCTGATTCATAGTCTGAGATAACGGAAGGCGATATCTTAAGACCTGCGGCGAGGTTGCATTGTTTAACGCCGAAGATATCCCGCCATTTCTTAAGTGTTGTTCCAGGTTCTTCAGATAATGTAATTTCGCCTGCGATGTTCTTAATGAATATACTCTCAGATCTCATATTAAGCCGCTTTGAATATATACTCTCTATGGAGATATAAATAAATCATCGATAATTAATTCGTCGATTGTCTATTTAAATGCACCGGATCTACATAAATATGGCTTTTTAGGAATGACTCCATATTATTCTAAAATGAGCAGAAACAAAACCGAAAACTTTCTAAAAAAAAATTCTAAGGAGATAAGCAAGATAGCTGAGTTCTACCCGAAAAAAAAGAGTCTTTTTGTGGACTACGATGAATTTTCAGGATACGACATCAATCTCGCAGAGGAATTAATCACTAAACCTGATGAGGTGATCTCCACCTTCAAGGAGTTACTGGGGGAGATGTGTGTTTCTGTTCCAGGGGAGGAACGTGACATACATGTACGTTTCTTCAACATCCCGCGGGAGGAAGGATACACCGTAAGAGTCAGAGACATTTCATCCGATTATATCGGGAAATTCATTGCCGTAGACGGTGTAATCAACAAGACAAGTGATGTGCTTCCTAAGGTTGCCGTGGGTAGATTCGTCTGTGATAGATGCAGCCTGGATTACGATGAACCACAGAATACGCGTTTTCTCCGACCCCCCAGGTTTTGCAGGGTCTGTAAAAAAAGAGACTTCAGGTTTGTGCCTCAGGACTCTAAGTGGGTGGATGTCCAGAAGCTGGAGATCCAG
Source organism: uncultured archaeon (assembly GCA_965602195.1). GTDB lineage: Archaea > Altiarchaeota > Altiarchaeia > IMC4 > QMZM01 > CBFCYF01. The sequence continues at coordinate 2,873 of CBFCYF010000024.1, forward strand.
GAGCCACTTGAGATGCTGAGGGGAGGGGAGCAGGCCAGGAGGATTGAGATATGGGCTGAAGATGATCTGACGGATGTCGCAAAACCCGGGGATAAGGTTATTATCACCGGGGTGATGAGGTTGCTTCCTCCTGCAAAAAAAGGGTCGGTTTATCAGCGGTTCATAGAAGCCAATAACATTGTGGGGGTTGAGAAGGAGTTTGAGGAGGTTGAGATAAGCGAGGAGGAGGAGGAAAAGATAATGAAGTTATCCAAGGATCCCCTGATCCACGATAAAATAATTAATTCCATTGCCCCAGGCATATACGGCTACAGGGAGGTTAAGGAGGCAGTATCCCTGCAGTTATTCGGTGGAAGGCCCTATAAGAAGATGCCTGACGGCACTAAATTAAGGCCGGATATGCATCTCCTTCTGGTTGGAGATCCGGGTGTGGCTAAATCAAGGATCCTCCAGTATGTAACCCAGATAGCACCCAAGAGTATTTACGTTACCGGAAAAGGGACTACTGGTGCGGGGCTCACAGCAACCGCTGAAAAAGATGATTTTTCGGAGGGAGGCTGGACGTTGAAGGCAGGTGCTCTTGTCCTTGCAAGCGGGGGGGTTGCATGCATCGACGAATTCGATAAAATGGACAAAGAGGACAGGTCTGCGATGCATGAGGCTATGGAACAACAGACGATTTCTGTGGCTAAAGCAGGTATTGTCACCAGGTTCCAGGCGAATACCGCTATTTTAGCTGCCTCCAACCCTAAATTCAGCAGATTCGACAACTATAAGCCTCTCGGGGAGCAATTCGATATCCCGCCAACCCTTTTAAGCAGGTTCGACCTGATCTTCCCTATCCGGGATATCCTGGATAAGGAAAGAGATACAGAGATCGCTAAACATATGCTTAAGATGCATAAAACTGATGAGGAGATGAAAGATATTCAGCCTGAGATTGAGATTGATTTCTTCAGGAAATATATTGCGTATGCCCGGAAAAACATATTCCCCGTCCTCAGTGATGATGCAGTAGATAAAATCAGGGATTTCTATGTGACCCTGAGGGGTGGAGGCGGGGAGACGGTGAGGGCCACCCCCCGGCAACTTGAGGCGTTGGTGAGATTATCTGAGGCATCTGCGAGAATGAGGTTGGACAATAATGTGACCGTTAGTGATGCCGATAGAGCCATAACGTTAACGAATTTCGTGTTGCGGGAGATAGCATATGACGCGTCCACAGGCCAGATTGATATCGACCGGATTGTAGCCGCGTATCCTAAATCTGCCAGAGACAAAATAAGGCTTATAGAGGATATAATAAAAAACCTTGTATTGGAAAGTGAGGAGGGTATGGCGTCTTTTGAGGATGTCATGGAGGCAGCTGCCTCCAAGAAGATTGATCGATTTAAGGCGGAGCAGATTCTGATGGAGTTGAAGACTAAGGGGATCATCTATGAACCCCGGCACGGAAGATATATGCTTACTGAGAGATGATGGACACTAAAAGAGACTATACCCGGGCGTTGTTTATCACAGCAACCATCTACCTCCTTGTTCAGGGGATTGCTTTATGGATAGGCGGCGGAGGATTTGGGGTGGAGCGGGGTATAATCGAGAGAGTTGAGAATGAGGAGGGAATATATCAGCCTATGGTTCCGGAGCCTGAGAAACCCGAGTCTGTTTTGTTTATATTCGTCATGATTCTTTTTATGACTGCTGTTATGTTGATTTTGATGAAGATGAACCTGGATCTCATAATAAAGCTTATGATGTCTTTTGTTTTACTTTTCGGTTTATCGTTCACCCTCTACACGGTATTTGATTTGCCGGGGATTCTCATAGCGTTTGTGGTCTTCATCATATATCTGTTGAGGAGGGATAATATTGCTGTGACAAACCTGGTGTTGATTCTTGTTATCCCTGGAATTGGTTCCTGGCTTGGCGCGTCTCTGCCGATTATTCCGGCATTCATTCTTCTTCTTGTTTTGTCTGTTTATGATGTGGTTGCTGTTTTCGGGACCAAGCATATGGTTACGATGGCGGAGGGGGCTAAGGGGAAGATTCCCCTGATGTTTTCTATTCCAGTCGGTGATAGGATGCTGGGTCTTGGAACCGGGGATCTTGCTATCCCTGTGATGTTCTCTGTTTCCATATTAAAGGAGGCCACCCACATTAACTCCGTAGCCGCCTCCCTGGGCGGGTTGCTGGGATTGATATTCCTCTTCATTTATATCTCACAGAAAAAGGATGTGACTTTACCTGCTCTTCCTCCGATAGCAGCCGGATTAATCCTGGGTTTCGTATTATCACTTCTTGTGTCCCCAGTTAACATCCAGTTTCCCTTCATATAATGCCTTCCCAATCACTACCGCATAGGCTCCTGTGGCTTCGATGGCATCTATATCCCCCTCACTTGTTATTCCCCCGGATATTATCACCGGCAGATCTGTGGAGTTGACTGTTTCTTTGATGTTGCGGATGTTGACTCCACACATTCTCCCTTCCACATCTACGTCGGTGTACAGGAAACCCCATACTAAATCCTCTATCTCCCCTATAAACCCTGTTGTCTCCAACCTGGTTTTCTCCTGCCATCCCTTGGCGAGAACATATCCGCAGCTGGAATCAACAGCCGCTATTAACCTCCCGGAGCCATACTCTTTTCCGAGTTCATTAAGTATCCTGAACCCAGGGTAATCATTAACTGCGAGTGTCCCCAGTATTATCCTATCTATCCCGGAACTTAAAAGCTCCCTTGCCTTTCCTATGTCCCGTATGCCTCCCCCAAACTCTATAGGAATATTCACTGCGTCGAGGATGTTCTTAACTATCCCTCTATTATCGCCTGTTCCAAGAGCAGCATCCAAATCTATCACATGCAATATCTCTGCCCCCTCATCCTCCCACATGCATGCGATCTCAACCGGATCCCCATAAAACTTCTCGGTTCCAGGTTTACCTCCCACAAGCTGAGTGCATCTCCCATCCTTTATGTCGACTGCAGGGATAATCCTCATTTTCCTCTTACACAGCATATATAATCTCATTATACTGTGACACTACTTAAAAAACAACGGATAAAAATTGCTGTGTTGAATAATTCAATGCGATAATATACCTTATCTCCCACCTCATAGACCCTTGAGCATAATCGTAAAACATAATCTTCACAACTTTTTCGTTATAGTTATATATCCCTTAATCTATATTTATCTTTATAGGCCCTAATGTGTTAACGTTATAGGTTTTATCTTCCTCAAAGATAATATGTTATGAGTTATTTCAACACAGCATCAAGTCATTAACCAGCTTTAAATACAGGTTACCATAATTTAACTTGTATGGTAAGGTATCTCCTGTGTGTTAAAAACACCTGGGAGTTTTACTTTTAAAAAAAAGTTTTTCCCCCCTGCAGGGCCTATTGTTTATCTGTTTAGGGGTGTGTGGGAGATAAAGAATGAGAAGGACATATGTGGCGTTAACAATATTTTCTGCAGTTTTGGTTGTTCAGGGAGTTGATGCCTCACCGGGTGGGGTTGAGGACTACTTGCCTTACATAGTTGCTGCATTCGTGACTGTGCTGTTTCTGGTTTTCATTTCTGCTGTAATCTTTTCGTTCTACTCAAGGATTAAGAGGGATAGGGGGTTGTTGGATGAGGAGCGGGTTGAGATAAAGAATCAGAAGAAGAGGCTGGATGCGGAGATGGAGGTGATAAGTGATAAGTGGAGGGTGTTGGAGGAATCGGAGTTGAAGTGGGAGGAGGAGCAGAAGGGGAAGCTGGAGGCCTATAAATCTAAGATAAAAGGCATCTGGGGTGAGTGGAAGGAGGAGCAGAAAAAAACATTAGCTGAGATTGAGGGGGTACAGATGAAGTTGGAGGCTGAGAGGGCGAAATTGAGGGAGGAACGTAGTCGTCTGGGGAAGGATATGGATGTTGTTGAGGTGAAGTTGGCGGAGATTGAGGAGATTGAGGGTAAATGGGGGCGTGATATGGCGGAGTTGGAGGCTGAGAGGGCGAGAATGGATGAGGAATGGGTGGAGTTGGAGAAACAGAAGGCTGTGATGAAGGAGGAGATGGATGAACTTGAGGCTATGCGGGACGAGATAAGAGGGCTTTCCAAGAAAGTGGATATGGGGCGGATTGAGGAGATTAGAAGGATTATTGAGGATGATAAGGTGATGATCGAGGAGGATCGTAGGAAGGTGGAGGAGGATTTCAGGGAGATCGAGATTATGTGGAGGAATGTGGAGTCGGCTGTGAAGGGAAAGAGTAAAAAGTAGTGTTTTTTTTTGTGTGTGGGGGCTGGGGGCGTATATTTAAGTCTGGGGGCTTATACTTTATCTGTAAGATGGATTATGGTGTTGAGGGCAGGGTGGAGACGGGTGTCCCTGGGTTGGATGAGTTGGTTGAGGGGGGTTTGAGGAGGGGCAGCATTAATCTGGTGTCTGGTGGCTGTGGTTCGGGTAAGACTATTTTTTGTGTGCAGTATGTTTATCATGGGGCTATGATCGGGGAGAATAGTGTTTATATTACTTTTGAGGAGACTCCGGAGTCGTTGAAGGCTAATACCCGGAGGTTTGGCTGGGATTTGGATGTGTTGGAGGCGGAGGATAAGCTGAGGATTGTGAGTCTGCGGCCTACTGATATCCTGGATTTGGTTAAGAAGGAGCATGGGCCTATCATAGATGCCTTGGAGAGTATTGATGCGAAGAGGCTTGTTATCGATCCTGTGAGTACTGTTGAGTTGATGATAGAGAATGCGTTTGATAGGAGGAAGTATATCTTGGAGCTTTGTAAGGAGCTTTATAATCGAGGCTATACTTGCTTGATGACGCATGGGTCTGATAACTGGTTTGGCCGTCAGCAGCAGTATGGGCTTATCGGTTTTCTTGTGGACGGCATTATTTTGCTTTATTATTCTCCTGTGGGCGGCAGGCGGGTTAGGGCGCTTGAGGTTTTGAAGATGCGGGGTACGAGGCATAGGGAGGGTGTTTTTCCCCTGGAGATCGGGGATTCTGGGGTCCGGGTTTTTCCCGACCAGGGTGTGGCGTCTTTATCCGGGGAACCCGGGGTGTCGGAGGAGTCGGCGGATGATTCTGATTCTGTAGAGGAGTCCCCTGATCAGGTTCCTGTGGAGCAACCCACATCCTCTGAGGCGGAGCAGCCTCCTCAGGAGGAGGAAGGTTACTGGAAGAGATTTCATCTAAACAAATAAGCATGCCTAAAAAAGAAAAAGAAGATGTTGGACTTATGCACAGGTTCCCACCAACGGTTCAGCGCCTCTAAACTTCAACTCCACATCATACACCTTATAGGTAATTGTCACATCCCAGTTATACGTATCGCCAGATTTACACGTTAAACCACTGACCTTCTGCTCCTCGCTTTTCCCCCCAGGAATAAGCTCTAAATCTGTCGGACTATGCTCTTTTTCATCAACCTTAATTTTTATTATTTCTATAGTATCTACCTTATTGTTCTGAATAACACATGAAAGTGAAGCTGTACCTGCACCACCTGTCGCACTCCAAACTACTATCCCTACCTCTGTTGTCCTCCAATAGTTCTTGGATGCTCTCTCCTCTGACGTCTGCCCCCAGGATATGAAACCCATCATGAATCCGGCGACAACCATTACCATTATCAGCACCACAGATAGTAGGATCATATATTCAATAGATACCTGCCCCCGTATCTTCCTGGTTTTCATTTACCTTTCCCTCTTCTTTCTGCATGCATTAAGTAATAAATTAAATTACTGATTTAAATACTTACCTATTTCCCCCCCCTTTTTTATTATTATATCATGCCTCCCACGAAATGTCTGGCTACATAAAACAGGGCGAGTGGGATGAGCATCATGAAAGGAGCATACTTCAGGCCATACTTTTCCTCTCCGTCATTTATAACCCCGATCACGCAGCATGATATGAGGGATGTGACGACAATAAGAGCCACCGCAATATCAGCTAAAAACTCCGGCCTGATGGCGGAATCTCCGACGAAAACAGGTAGACCCTCCATCTCCTGCAACTCAAGCTCAGAGCTGAACTCAGATATCTTCTCATTAAAGCTAACTGAAAGAGCCAGGAGCAAAGGCGACCCGAACATCACACTCATCACGATAAATGCCATATACGCTCTGACATTTATCTTCATCTCCCTCCTCACAGACATCCTCTCTGTGATATCCCTTGCCATCTCATCCAGTATGATGGCTGTGCGCCCCCCTGACTCAATGCTCCTTGAGAAGAGAAGCAGAATCCGCTTAAGTATAGGCAGCCGTATATCATCTGTCACATCAAGTATCATATCTGCAAAATCCTCGTTCACGAAGGGTTTAGCTGAGATTTTTTCGAACTCCTCCTGCAGGACATCCACTTTCCCGGTCTTAGGCAGTCTAAGCGCCTGAAACGGCGTCATACCTGCCCGTATATTCACGCTGATCATCCTCAGAACAGTTGGCAGGGATTCCTCAGCACGCTTAGCCCTCCGCTCCGCCTTGAAATACAGGATCGCGTAAGACAGTATCTGGCAAACAATAAATGATGTGAAAGCAGCCCCCATCATAAGGAAGAAATGCTCTGGCAGTAAAAGGGATGTGAGGCACATCAACAGGAAAAGCACTAAACCAACCATAAATGATCTGCCGAGCCATATCCTGTAATCCATTGTAAGTCCGCTGTATTTAGCAACTGTTTGTATAGCCTCACTGTATCTTCCCGGGAAAAAAAGTGAGGCTGTGAGGTATATGCGCTGCATGAGCATTGCTTTAGGTTTAGTTTCTTCTTCATCATCCACTCCCCTTAATTTCCACTCACCTTCACGTCCCTTCAAATCATCTAACTTCCTCCTCAGTTCATCCTCCCGCATTCTCCTGTCTAATTCCTCCCTTTGCAATGCCTCCCTTAGTCTCAGCGTATTCTTACTCTCACTCATCAATATCTCCCCCTTCACCTCTAATTCATCTATCCTCCTGCCTAGTTCACTCTTCGCTTTCCCGCCCTCCAGTTCCGCACTTAATTCCTCCAGTTCCTCATCTAATTCCTCCAGTTCCTCGTCTATCTTCTTCTTTTCCACGCGTTTGGTGTCGGTCATCGTTTTTTTAGTCGGCTTAATAAACCATCGGTCTCCTGCTTTTCATAAACTTCATTATATCCACTTGGATGATTATGCATATGAAAACAATTCCCATAAGCATATCTTCAGTTAATTCAATGCCCCCGAATGAGCTTAGGATCGTTAGGAAGGTTAGGCCTATGGCAGGGATTACCACAGCAAACAATAGGTATACGAGGGATAGCATGCTTAGTTCCTGGGAGTAATTTTTTATTTGGTCTATCTGGCAGGTTTTCAGGTCGTCGGTGATGATGTTGAGGGTTTCTTCCATTGAGGTGCCTGCTTTCAGTGAGGTGTTGATTTCAAAGATTATGTTTTTAAGGTCTGTGGAGGTGGTTTCAAGAGCCAGCTTCTCCATCGCTCTATCCAGGGACATACCTCCGTTCACCTCATTCATGATTTTTTTGAATTCCTCGGATAGTATGCCGTAGTCGCCACTTCCAACTCCCTCTATTGCACTAAAAAATGTGGATCCTGAGACAACCTCCAGGGACATATCCCTCAGAGCAAAAACCAGTTCGCTTTCAACCTGTTCGCCTCTTTTCTTTGCCAGGTAGCCGGGGTAGGTGATGAAAAAAAAGAGGAAAATCAAAGAAAATGTGAGTGCCAGGATGAATGGAAGCAGGAGTGCCGTCTCTAATCCGCTTATTATCAGTATAACCGGGAGGGATGATATGAACACGATGAAGCCAACTACGAAAGCGGAGAAGAGGGATAATGTAGCATACCCTTGCGGTGTTATATCCATGCTTGCACTTGCCAGATTATCCTTTAACTTGGAGCTGGATAATCTTTTCCCGATGCTTTCCAACCTGAAGACCCTACTTGCAGAATCCAGGGGCAATATCATAAACGGAACTCGCATCCTTAATCCCAATCAAGCAACTCGGTTTTCTCCTCCTTGGATGTGATAACCTCCCTTAGTTCATCAGGGTATTTATAGTAGATGTGCATTATCTTTCCAACGGCGTTTATGTCGTTTATCTTCTCATTCAGCATCCAGGCTAGTATCATCTCTTTTTCTCTTAGATCGTCGTCAAGTTCTTTTCTGGTTAGTCCTGTGTAGGCATTAAGGTCGCTGTAGACTCTTTGGCTTTCCTTTACTTTCTCGAATTTGTTGGTTTTCGGTCTCCACATAAACAGGTAATTTAGTTCCACCCCCTTGCTCATGGTTGATGGAACGAGTTCCACCACCTCCATTGTCTTTCTCACCCCGGTCCTGCGGTCTCTGTGTTGTATGACTATCAGGTGTATTGCCTCCATCTCTGTTTCTGAGATGTTTATTGGCGGCTCAAGCAGTCTTCTCTTAACGTGGTGGGCGGTATCTGCGTGTATGGTGGAGTAGACTGAGTGTCCGGTGTGCATGGCTTCGAATAAAACCTCTGCTTCTCTTGCTCGTCTGATTTCTCCGACGATCAGGCGGTCTGGTCTCATTCTAAGGGAGGCGACCATGAGGTCTAGCATCTTAATCCCTCCTTTGCCTTCGGGGTTCGGTTCCCTGGTGGTCAGGGGGATCCAGTTCCAGCCAAGGTATTTTGGCAGGGTTATCTCGCGTGTATCCTCTATGCTGATTACTCTCTGGGATGAGGGGATTGAGGAGCATATTGCATTTAATGCGCTTGTTTTTCCTGATGCTGCTCCGCCGGCTACGAGGATGTTTAGTTCGTATTGTACGCATAGCCATAGGAATGCCGCGATTTCCTTTGAGAATGTGCCTAGTTTAGGGTCTATGAAGTGGACTAGCGTCCATGGGTCTCTGGAGAATTTCCTTATGGTTATGGTGTTGCCTGTTGAGGATATCGGGAACAGGGTTGCACAGGCTCTGTCTCCAGTTAAGAGGTAGGCGTCCATTATCGGATCCAGGCTCGTTATGCTTCTTCCTGCCACCCTCCCTATCTGCACGGCGTAGTTGTAGACGTCCCGGTCACTTTCGAAGGCGAAGGTTGTTTTCACCCACCCGTACTTGTTATGGTATGCTGCTAGCGGGAATCTGCCGGTGTTGACGCAGATTTCCTCGATGTTGTCGTCGCTCATCAGGAACTCTATGTCTCCCAGCCCGTATGTTCTGTGGAAGAGCATGCCGACAAGTATACTCAGGTGTTCGTCGCTAACCCGGATTTCTTTTTTGATCATGTCTTTGGCTGTTAGGAGGAATGCTTGTTTAAGTTCCTCGACTCTCTCTGGGTCGGATATGTCTCCTATTTTGATTGTTCCTTTTTCCACCAGCCGGTTGACGAATGCGTCTAGTAGGGCGGAGCTTCCTTCCCCGATTTCCGGGAAGATGGCGTTGTATACTGGTACTGATTCGTATCCAACATCCAGCATCTCTATTTTCACTGGTATGCCGTCTGATGTTAGCTTGTAGGATTCCAGGAGTTCGCCTTCGGGTTTAGCTTTTTTTTCACGTTCCTTTAGTTTACCTAGTTTTATGATGGGTTTCCGGCGGATGTCTGCAGGGTATTCTATGGATATCAGGTCTCCCAGGAGCTTACATAGTCTCTCGATTTCTTTTTCATTTACCTTTAAACCCTCCGCCAGTTCATCGATCGGAATATCCCCCTCATTTTTAAGTATTTTTATCAGGATGTCTGCGGTGGTTTCGATCTCCATTTTTTTTAATTATCATATACTGTGTGTTTCCGTTTAATGTATCTGTTTAGTCTATTACCTGTTTAACCTTATATTTATGTGGCAGGATGTTATTTTTTTCCCTTGTTTGTTGGGTTGGAGGGTGTGTGTTAGCTTCTGGCGAGCCAGATGGTGCTCTCCTTTTTTTCTATCGGGCGTTCCATGCTTAATTTGATGTTTGAGTCAACCCCGATTATCTCGTTAGTTGCTTCAAAAGTCATTTTAATTTTTGTGCTTATATTTTTTACATTATTACTTGTTATTAGAATTGAGTCATTACCCTTCCCTGTAACATGCCTACTTATGTTCCCGGCATATACATAAACCAGCCTCCCAGTGAAATTAAATGTCCAGTTCGATTCCTTATCTCTTCTTATACCTGCTGAACTGCTGTTTACTACACTACCGCTTTTATTCATTACTGTTATATTGATATATAAACTACCTGCTTCGGTACTATCCGTAGAATTAATGTAATTTTCATCTACATTCACCTTCAACTCTATCTCATATTTTCTTAAATTACCGGGTTTGGAACCGGGATAGATCAGTATCTCATCTTTCTTGAAGTTTTTGTTGTATCCATAAGAAAAGTTGTAGGGTGTTATATTGAAGCTTGGTTGCGATGAGAATGTGGTGATATTCAGTGATAGTTCGGTACTGGTTTCGTTTTGATAGTAACCCTCTATGAATGTTTTATAGTCTTTCATAGCCTTTTTTATATTCTTCGTTGCGTTGATATGGTCCGTGAAGGTTATGTTTGTATCTCGGCTCTTATTTGCATCGATAGATACATTTAATCCTATGATGGTCTCTATGTCGGTTTTGACGTCGTCAGAGACTATCCTTGCCTTGTCGTAGGTGACGTCTATGCTCCGGGAGTTTATCAAAAAGAAATATGATGCCAGTATCAGGATTATTGAGAGCATCCAGAACGTGAATACCGTGAACAGAATTGCTTTTTTCATTTAGGGCTCACCTTCACAGTAGCTATGTAAAACTCCGGTCCCGTGGCTGAGGCCACAACCACGGATCGTTTACTTAAAACATAATTCTTCTTTGACATGTTACAAACCGTGCCTGAAATAGGGTCATAGTGATATATCTCAACTGGAGGTGGTCCTGCGGCTGTTATCTTCAGATCTATGCATCTATTCTTGAGTGTCTTGATGAAGTCTTTAATCTTGGAGTCGTCGCCGGTTTTTATGGCACGTGCGAGGTCGCCGTTTTTCTCTTCAACAGCTAGGAAATCTGAAGCCAGTCTGGATAACATATATTCTCTCGGAGAATAATCTGACATCGAGATCATATAGAAGATTCCGGAAATCAGGATTATCTCCACAAGCAACGCCAGCATAACATCCGACGTCAACAGAATCCCCTTCCTCATCTTACCCCCCCTCCTATACTGTTTTTCTTTTATAAAGAACAGTGTTGATGTTATATCTTCTCCTCCAAAAAAATGCTGCTCACACATGCGTCCCCCTGTAAAGGAGACAATACCCCCCACTCACTAATTATGTGGAATCCCGCATATAAATGTATTCGAAAGTATACAAGTTAAAAAAATGTGAAGCATTTTTTTTTAAATATTATTATTGCTGATGTGTTCCTGTGGGGGGGGTAAATGGAGGAGACCCTGCCCTGGACCTCCGGGACTTCAGGGCTTTAGAGGGGGTTATCCCGCAATTAAGGTAAACTCTCTATTATAATAGCAGCATAGGTCACTTTATTGTTTTCACCGCGGATCACATGAAACCACATACCTGCAGGGAATTTTATCTCTCTGGGTGTAGGGGGGTGAGACACCCATTTATTGGGGGGGAAAAACAATAGTTCAATATACTGAATTCTGCCACATAAAAAATGGATAAACGATCCCAGTCATCTGTTGAGTTAGTGATCATACTCGCAGTGTTTATATTGGTTATGGGGGCTCTGGTTGCGGTGGTCCAGGAACAATACACTGCCTCACAGAATAAAATCAGGGTTGAAAAAACAAGATACACGCTGAATGAGCTTAGTAAGGCAGTGGACCGCGTCTACCAGGAAGGGGTTGGAGCGAAAACAAAGATATCCATCGAGATACCGTCAGGGGTTAAAGAAATTGGGGTGAAAGAGAACGTAATAATAATTACTTTATATATGCAGGGCGGTGAAAGCGACTTCGTTGCAGGAGCATCAGAGAACGTGCTTATCGAAATCCTAGGACAACTGCATGAGGGAAAATACACTGTTATTGTTGAAAATAAGGAATATACTGGTAGCAAATACCTGATAACCATATCGGTGCCGTGAGATGCAACCCCCATAAGAGAACCCAAAAAAAAATAATGAAAACCCCTCCACTACACCCATAATGTTAATATAAACTTAACCCTCTTCCTATCATCCGGCGTCTTATCATCCAGCAAAGCATATCTCTCAACTATAATTGTTTCATCTGTTGTAATTGTTTCACCTGTTAATCCAGTAGTACACTTAAATGAGTAGGAGTAGGTAGGGGGTAGTGCGGGCGGTATATCGTCTATCTCTATCTTGAAAGCCCCCACACCAAGCATCTTCCTGACGTCCTCGCATGCAACAGAGGTCCCAGTAAGCTCTTTAAATTTATCCAGCTTATATTTATCCAACACATTATCCTCCGACGCCAACCCCAGGCAATTAACGATCGTTGCATCTATAGGAGCCAGACGATACCAGTTGGGGGGGCTTCCAGGGGTTCTTAAAAGCACATCCGCAATATCAAATGCCTTCTCATGCATGTACCTCTTTTTGCTGACCTCACTCACCTTAATGTTTAAGGTGATGCCAACCGACAGAATAGACATAAGGATGAACATAAAAATACTTAACGATATTATCGTATCCCATGTGAACAACTGAGCCCTGTTACGCATTTTCCAGGATTAATTTTTTAGGATTATCTCATCATCTTCATATGTAATAATAATATTCTTACCTAAATCTATGTCCCCTAGAGTTAGACTATCCGCAAGCACAAGCGGAGCCATACCCTCCGCACAGCTTGTAAGTGGAGGAGGTGCAGTATTAGGTGTACATATCTTACGTACTAATGTGCTGCAGGGATATGCATTGCCCTGAACACCCCCCTCATCAAGTGCCACAACCACCACGGCCCTGGGATAAATCTTTATAGTATAATTCTTACCTCCCCGTAAGGCTACAGGCAACGTTATCTCTTTCACGGTGTTATCTCCGCTCAGATACACGTGATTAATGCTGCCTGCAAGATCCCTGCAAACCTTTTTTGCGTTAAGCATCACCATTGCACCGGAGACCTCACGTTGCCTTTGGGAAACATAACCCATCAACACCAGGAAAATTAATATAACCACTGAAATCCCAACCAAAAAATCCACTGATATCTGCCCGCGCATCCTCATTGCCTTACCCCCCCTGATTTATGTTATATTATGGCGGCGTAGACTATAAAAAACCATGTTTCTTGAAGCGAGAACGGAATTCCCCCCCATACATTAAAAAAAAAACTTTTTTTTTAAATTAGGTTACCTCCAATATATAAGCGGACACCTGTGGCAGGCAGCCCTCCAATGCCTCAAACAGGGAGGAAACCCGGAAGACACATCAACCGAAGAAGAAAGAATGGATAGGAAAGCCCAATCATCCGTTGAGTTAATGACTCTGCTCGCAGTAGTTATGATGATACTGGGGGTTATAACCCTGGTAGCTCAGAAACAATACAGTGCCTCACAGGATAAACTCAGGCTTGAGAAAGCCGGATACACAGCAGACAAGATCATTTGGGCAGTAAACTTCATCCGCTATCAGGGGAAAGGAGCGAAAACAGATGTTCTCGTAGCTACACCCCCCGGCATTGAGGATATCTATGTAGGTGAAACAAAACGAGAGCCACCCGTCACAAACCCAGCTAATGTAGTAAGGTTCATCTTGCACGTACGGGGTGGCGAAACCGATGTTGCAAGAGCTGCTGAGGGAAATGTACATATTGAGGGGGGTACGCTCGATAAATCTGGAAACGGATGGATTACTCTTCAGAATACGGGATATGAGGGTACTGACTCTGTCATGATCCGGCTCATACCTCGCAATGACCATCTTTAAATAAGTATCACACTGCTGGTAGAGGGGGAAGTAGCTTATTTATATCCTCATGGATAATCTATTTATAATATGCTGAGATATCCATTCCCGCCCCGAATAATAGTCTTCGGAATTTCCATCCTACTCCTAATGTTACTGCTTTGCCCGGGAGCCTATGCAGAAAAATGTACCGGTGTTCTACATAACGGATACTGTTGGTTTATCGGAGAAGAAGGGGAATCCTGCGAGGATGTGTGCACTCCACGCGGTGGAGTAGCTCCCGGATGCTGGAATGATGACTCATTCTGCACGGTGGCGAACAAATTCGTAACATGCAAGTCCTGCAGCTCCTTCAGCTACTGGTCCCCAGCCGTCTGGTACGACAACCAATGCTACTTCCATACCCTCGGATGCCAAACCCCTGAGGCTAAACATGAGGATAGAAGACCCCTATGCGCCTGTGTGGCGGACATCCCTGAAACATGCTCTGATGTGGGAGGAGCATGCAGGCTCTGGTGCAACGCCGATGAGGAACCATTCACAGAAACATTAGACTGCCTCCCACTACACAGCTGCTGTGTTCCGAAACCAGACTGCGACATAAACAAAGAAACATGCGATACACTGCAATGCAGAGACAACCTCTGTAACGGGGGAAGCTGCTGGGGGGTCGGAGGGGAGATAATTTCATGCTGCGGCGACGATCCAGATGAATATTATAGGGCAAGGCAGGTGCATGCTTGTGCGGGAGATGCCTGCCCCACATTCAGTTCAAATTTAGGTGATGATGCCTGCTGCAGCAGCAGCTTTGCATGTGTATATGATGATAACTGTTATACTCAAACAGATAATCCAGTGAATCTCGGCGGCGAAATCGCGGTATGTTCGATCAGCAGCAGTTGGCTGGACAGCGACTACAGCATCAACCAGTGCACGGCACCCTACCGTTGGGTGGGGGGAGGGGAAACAAAACCCTTCGGCGAATACGACAGCGGAACAGCAACCGAATGCTGCGGCGACGATCCAGGTGAATACTACAAGACAAGACAGGTGCATGCTTGTGTGGGAGATGCCTGCCCCAGCTTCAGCTCAGACGCAGGCGATGACGCCTGCTGCAGCAGCAGCTTCGCATGCGTATATAATAATAAATGCTATACTCAAGGCGATAATCCCGTGAACCTCGGCGGCGAAATCACAGTATGCTCTATCAGCAACAGGTGGTTGGACAGCGACCACAGTATCAACCAGTGCACGGCACCCTACCGTTGGGTTGAGGGGGGAGAAACAAATCCCTTCGGCGAATACGACAGCGGAACAGCAACCGAATGCTGCGGCGACGACGTGGGGGAGAACTACGTAACCAATGGTCCGGGCACCCCGAAATGCTGTGCAAGCGGACACAACTGGGTTGACGCCTCAGGCAACTGCGTGATAATACCTGCAAACGTCACAACAACTACTCTGCCTTTTAATGCCACCACCACCACTCTGCCTTTTAATGCCACCACCACCACTCTGTCTTTTAATGTCACAACAACTACTCTTCCTTTTAATGCCACAACTACTACTCTTCCTTTTAATGCCACAACTACTACTCTTCCTTTTAATGCCACAACAA
>CBFCYF010000025.1:0-18309 GCA_965602195.1 uncultured archaeon
AGATAACAGTTATCATTACTTTAGGGTTGGAAATTCAGGAGGGTATCTGGTTTATGACTTCAAGACAGGGATTAAGACCTCTAAGGAATCAACGCCGGAGGATTACCTTTCCAACTCTGTATTAAAGAGAGTCGGGGTAACATCCGAATTGGGAGATCATACCGGGACCCACGTATCAGATAACAGTTATCATTACTTTAGGGTTGGAAATTCAGGAGGGTATCTGGTTTATAACTTTAAGACAGGGATTAAGACCAGGAAATCGATTGAGGCGAGCGATGAGATATACTCCAGTTCAGTGGTAGCAAGAAATGGAATATCTGGTGAATCCGGAACTCATGCTAATACTCATAAATCAGATAATAACTACCACTATTTTAGGATCGGCAGTAATAGAGGATATCTGGTTTATGAGTTTAATACCGGCTATAATCCAGACGATGTAAAGAAGTTGCGATATAGGACCGAACCCAAAATCGGCAGTATATATGAGTCCGTAAGCGTTCAGATATGGAACTGGAAGACCCTGAGATGGGAGACCCTCTGGGGTGACCTCCATCATATGTCTGAGCGGGTACATACCTGGGACACTATGTCCTCAGATTACCTGAGTGCCGGTGGGAAGGTGAGGATAAGATACTATTACTACAGGCATCAGCCTCCCAGGGTATGGATCGATCATCAGTACGTGCAGGTGTGGACTGAGACGGAATCCAGTGCGATTGATCCGGATATAAAGAAGCTGCGATATAGGACAGAACTTAAAATCGGCAGTATATATGAGTCCGTGAGCGTCGAGGCATATAACTGGAAAACCCTGAAATGGGAGACCCTCTGGGGTGACCTCCATCATATGTCAGAGCAGGTACATACCTGGGACACTATATCCCTGGATTACCTGAGTGCCGAGGGTGATATGAGGATAAGATACTACTACTACCGGCATCAGCCTCCCAGGGTGTGGATCGATCATCAGTACGTGCAGGTGTGGATGGGAACCACATCGGGAAATTATGATCCAGGTATAGTCAAGATGCAATACCCTGCAGAACTTAAAATCGGCAGTATCTATGAGTCCGTAAGCGTTGAGGTATGGAACTGGAAAACCCTGAAGTGGGAGACCCTGTGGGGTGACCTCCATAATATGGGGGAGAGAATACACACATACACCTGGGAAACGGGTTCTATGGAGGATTACCTGAATGCTGATGGTGATATGAAGATAAGATACTACTACCACCAGCATCAGCCTCCCAGGGTATGGAATGACTTCCAAGAGATAATTATATGGTGGCCCTGCAAACAAACGACAACAACCACTATTACCACAACCACTATTACCACAACCACTATTACCACAACCACTACCTCAACTACCTCAACGATCCCAACCGCCCACACATTCACATATAACGCAACTGATGACCACTCCATCACGAGCTGTTCCCTGTGGACGGATATATCAGGTAGTTGGCAGATCGATCAAACCGACGAGATCATAATCAACGGTGCCACCGATAGCTTCACAGTGATCAATACACCCTATGGCACGTATAAATGGAATGTGGAATGTGTTGACGATGCAACTCAATCTGCCTTCGCATTTAATGCACCCCATGACTGGACGTTCACTGTTTCCTGAAATTTCCTCTGGAATCTTCTCCAACCAAAATCTGTAGATATTTAAGTCCACACATCCTATTAGTTTAACTGTTATGGACTCTGCCAAGATCAGGGGGGGGCAATCTTCTTTAGAATTTTTGGTGGCTTTTGGCTTGCTTATTTTGGTAATAGCGATTGCTGTCGTTGTGGTCTGGCAGACGGGTGTTCTTCGTCCGGCTTCCTGCGAAAAATACAAGACAGGGTTTTCTCAGGTGGTGCCTGTGGATTGGGCGGCTTACAGGGACTCTAATACATTGGTTCTCAGCGTGGAGAACCAGGCAGGATATGACGTGAACGTTACGGACGCAAGCGCTAATGTGGGTGATGTAATGTGCTCATCTACTTTAGGGATGGTGATGAGGTTAGGGGATAGAATACCTATAACCCTGAGTTGTTCTGGTGCCTCCACCCTCTCAAATAAGTACGTAGCCGGGGACTGCTACAGTGCGGATGTGAGGATAAGTTATGTGAACACAGGGACTGGAAATTCACATGAGAGCAGGGGGAAGATTCGTGGTGCGATCGAGGGGGGTGCAACTACAACAACCCCCCTCTTCGTATTTTTATCTAGACTTTATGGTGGAAGCAGCTTTGATAGCTTCCACTCAGTTCACGGAGACAGCAATTACATCTATGCTGTAGGCTGCACAAGGTCTGAAGGGCGGGGAGGCAATGATGCCTTAATAGTTAAATATCATAAATCTAATCTATCCCTTGCTTCAAGGAAAATTTATGGCGGAGGCAATAATGATAGCTTCCACTCAGTTCACGGAGACAGCGACTATATCTATGCCGTGGGCCATACAAGCTCAGAGGGACAAGGAAGATCCGATATCTTAATAGTTAAATTCAACAAATCAGACCTATCAATTGCTTCCAGGAAGGTTTATGGTGGGAACAGTGATGAGTACTCCCACTCAGTTCACGGAGACAGCAACTATATCTATGTCGTGGGCGAAACAAGCTCAGAGGGACAAGGTAATACTGAGGCATTAATAGTTAAATATAATAAATCAGATCTATCAATTACTTCAAGGAAAATTTATGGCGGAGGCAATAGTGATGTATTCCACTCAGTTCACGCGGACAGCAACCATATCTATGCTGTGGGCCATACAAACTCAGAGGGACAAGGTAATACTGATGCCTTAATAGTTAAATATCATAAATCGGATTTATCCCTTGCTTCAGGGAGAATTTATGGCGGGGGTAATGGCGAGGTAGTCTACTCAGTTTACACAGACAGCAACTATATCTATGTCGTGGGCGAAACAAGGTCAGAAGGGGGGGGAGGCAATGATGCCTTAATAGTTAAATATCATAAATCGAATCTATCCCTTGCTTCAGGGAGAATTTATGGCGGAGGCAATAATGACGACCTCCACTCGGTTTACGGGGATAGCAAATATATCTATGCTGTAGGTTGCACAAGGTCAGAAGGGGGGGGAGGCAATGATGCCTTAATAGTTAAATATCATAAATCTAATCTATCCCTTGCTTCAAGGAAAATTTATGGCGGAGGCAATAATGATGCGTTACACTCAGTTCACGGAGACAGCGACTATATCTATGCTGTGGGCCATACAAACTCAGAAGGACAGGGAAGTTATGATTCTCTAGTAGTTAAATTCAACTTAGATATACCCTCAGGTACATATGCAAGCAATCCTGCTGGGTTCACTTTCCAAGATAGTGCCCTGACCTTAGCGGACAGTGCCCTGACCTCGGCGGACAGTGGTCTGACCCCGGAGGACAGTGCCCTGACCTCGGCGGACAGTGCCCTGACCCCGGAGGACAGTGACTTAATATTATCCCTAATTTATACTTATCCTTAGTAAACAGTACTGTACCCTCTCTCTGATGTGTACGTTGATATGCTGGTCTATGGAAAGATAGTGAGCCAACATCTTTACGTTTCCGGTGCCTTGGAACTTGACATATGTAATATGGTATACCTGACCCGTATATATTTAAGTCCACACATCCATTAGTTTAACTGTTATGGACTCTGCCAAGATTAGGGGGGGGCAATCCTCTTTGGAGTTCCTAGTAACATCCGGCTTGGTTGTTCTGGTAATAACAATTGCTGTTGTTGTGGTCTGGCAGACGGGTGTTCTTCGCCCGGCTTCGTGCGATAAGTTCAAGACTGCTTTTTCTCAGGTGGTGCCTGTGGATTGGGCGGCTTACAGTGGCTCTAATGTGCTGGTCCTCAGGGTGGAGAACCGGGCGGGATATGCGGTTAATGTCACGGATGCGAGTGCTGATGTGGGGGATGTGATGTGTGTCTCTGCTTTAGGGGAGGTGATGGAGCCGGGGGATGGCGCACATATAATCCTGAATTGTTCAGGTACCTTGCCCCTGTCAGATAAATACCTAACCGGTGATTGCTACAAGGCGGATGTTGAGCTGAGGTACGTGAATATGGGAACCGGGGATTCCCATGAGAGCAGGGGGGGGATTCGGGGCGCGATCGAGGAGGGTGTTGTCACCACCACTTCAACTTCAACTACTTCAACCCTCCCCGGGCCACAGGCTTATAGGAGACAGATAACATTGAGTAGTGCAACTTCCCTGGCAAACTATCAAGTTCTGGTTATCCTTGATACGGGTACGCTGGGTAATCCCTACACCCATATTAACTTGGATGGCTCAGACATCCGCTTCAGGGGCTCAGATGCAATAACCTTGCAGGATTACTGGATAGAGTCCTGGAATAATGCGGGGACATCAAAAATCTGGGTGGAGGTGGAGGATTCCGGGGAGTCAATGATTTATATGTACTATGGCAACTCGTCTGCTTCTTCTGCAAGTGATGGGGATGCTACCTTCGATTTCTTTGATGATTTTCTTGGATTGAGTTTAGATGGAACTAAGTGGGGGGAGGTTGGTGCTGTTGATGTTTCAGGGGGTGCGGTTCACTTGGATGCCGACGACGGTATTTTTGGGAAGTCCATGTTTGGGCAAGGCTATGCGGTTATGTCTAAAGCAAAAGCCGATGAGCAGGATGTTTCTTTTGTGGGGTGGGCGGAGACTTCTGCAGATGAGGATAACAGGTTTGAGTTCATGAATACAGATGCCTTCGGGACTGATGACGTGTTTAACAACTTTACTATGTACTCCAGCAAAGACGGAGTATTTGATCTCTGGCATCTCTTAGGGGATGACTTCAGGGCTGTCTGGAAGATTTACTCCGCTATTCGGGTGTCCTCCGATAAACAAATAGTTAAACAGGAGGAGCATAGTGTGGAGTATAGTGGCAATATCTCGCTGATAATTAATTTGACCGGGAATGCTGATGTGGTGGTGACCACGGACACATCATATAGTATGTGGGGCGATACTTCAAGATGTATGGAGGGGACTTGGCGTAGCGTGCCTAATGCCTCTGTATGCCCCCCTGGTTGTACACCCTGCGCGGTGACTTATGGTTGTGACGGCCTTTTTGGTTGCGGCGGCGCATGTTATTGTCCTAGTCCCTGTGGGGAGGCGATCCCGCCCAACCCTTACGTGGGAATTAATTGCTGGGATTGTAGGCCCGAATTCTTCAACTGTCCTGCGTGGGTGCATACCGGTGAAAACGATCGGTGGGCAGGGTGGGGGCGCTGTAGGGACCCCACCGATTATTACTATTTTGGAATTAATGGCACGCCGGTGGGATGCAACCTCCATATATGTGCAAATACAAGCAGGTCTTCCTGTGGACCCCCTCTCTTGCACATCTGTGATCGAGCCTATGTAGATGAACATACCGTTTACGCCGCTGATGGCTTACCTGTAATTTTGAGTTATAAAGGTGGTTGTACCATTGCATGCGTTCAATGTAATCTAACCCCCCTGGGTTTAGCTCAGCAGCTGGATATAAGCTTTGTCAGTACTGTGTTAAATGCCACAGGGAATAAGGTTGGATTGGTAGGTTATGGAACCGGTATTCGAAGCACACACCCCTTATCCAACGACACGGTCTCCCTAAACAACAGCATTTTGGACTATAGGGCAAGCGGCGAAACATGTGTCTGCTGCGCGATAAGAGACGCAGCAAATATCCTGGCCGGCGGCGATCCCTCACGAACCAGGCATATGCTGTTTATGTCAGATGGCGTAGCAAACCAGGGATGTGGTGCCCCCTGGTGTGCTAGCGTGGATGAAAATGGCGATGCTGTGATAGATGCAAGGGATGACGCCATCCACGCGGCTCGTAAGGCGCACGATGACTACAACATCACCATCTACTCTGTGGGTTTCGGGAGGGATGCTGGCTCGGACACCATGCAGCGTATAGCTGACTGCGGAAACGGCTCATTTTATGAAAGCGACGACGTCGAGGAACTTAGAGAAATCTATGCTGATATTGCCCAAGAGATGATGAGCGTGAGCTGTATCAGCACAGTGAATATGAAGCCAGTGCACAGGGTGTGGAGTAGCTCGCAGGCATCAACACTTGACGTCGACTGGACTGCTGTCCGCAAATACGCTTTCCCTGAGCCGGATGCAGTAGTTGGTGCAGAGGAAGCAATTTAGGTCATCGGAAAAAGATGTACTATCATGTAAGATGTCCTACAACTAGATATCATTTAGCCCTCATTCGCACCTGAGAACTGGACGTTTATTGTTTCTTAGGGTTTTACTCTGGCCGTATTCTCAGATACCTTTTTTATTTCCCTATGCGTAATTGTTATTTGATGGATGAGAACGACTTTGGTGAATTTTTCAGGAGACATGAGAGGAGAGAGGAACTCCTGATAGATCCGGAGAAACTTAAGGCAATCATATCCAGGTTGTTATCTGAATTCAATCTTGATTTATGGTATACCGAGAAAACCGGGGAAGGGGATATTGCGGCAGTAGCTATAGATAAACTGGATAGGGATATTATTTCTTTAGTGAGGATTATAGATGCCCCCACTTCCGTGGACAAGGAGGACTTGGAGGACCTCTATGAGAGTATGGAGGAGGAGAATGCGAGGGTAGGTATTTACCTCACCACCTTCCATTTCACTAAAGAGGCGAGAGAGTACGCGCAACATATGCCAATAAGGTTGGTGGATGGCATTGAATTAGGCGCCCTTCTGGAGGAGTATGTGGCGGAGCCGGGGATAGCTGCATTCCTCTCAAGTGAAACAGACAGTGACGTTGTGGAATACTTCAAAAGGAGGGGGGGGAAAAAAGCTTTAGGGATTATCGGGGTTGAGGAGAGGATGGAGGGGATAGATCGCAGATATATCCCTATGGCAGCTTTTAGTTTCTCGCGGATGAAGGGAAATGCTGAGGAAAAGATGAAGGTGTATGTGGATCTCCACATGGGGGACATGTTTCATCTGGAGGAAAGAAACATAAGAAAAGTGTCTGCGGTAAAGCGGGTTCTTGACCTGCCTGAGGAGTCCAGGGAGCATCTCTTGGATTTGCTGAGGCACGGTAAACTGAGACGCGAACACATGGAGGGTAAACATCTGGACATCCTGGAGAAAGAAGGGCTTGTGGACTTAGGTAAAGGTACTGGGGAAGCCAGCATATTTAAGATACTATCTGATGAACTTTCAGATACAATGAGTGTGGTTGCCCATGAGGCTAAGGATTTAGCGAGCACGACAAGCAGTTCTCCGAGGACAGCTGAGAGCAGATACTCTGCGGCTGGCGGGCAGGGGTATGTATCCTCTACACTGAAGATTCCCTCGATTGATGAATCATATAACCTAGGGCATTTCATCGAGTCTGGCGAAAATGATGAGAGATTTGATGCAGACGCTGTTACTTACTCTAAAGATGATGTGTTGGAGGTATTAAACGGTTTCTATGGAGAAACTGTGTGTTATGAGAAAATGATTTATTTTCCATACTATATGTGTGAGTACCGGACTCTCCATAAGGTGAGGCATGAGGTGCTTTTAACTCCTAAGTTCAATGAGCTTATCCCTGAGAAATCAGGGTTTTATGAGGTGTATAAGCTGATAGATGAGGCGCCTGTTGTCCCCTATCTTGGGCTGGGCTTGGGTTATGCTATCTACCAGTGGAACAACCCAAATCATCTTATCCATCTGTTTTCTTCGGCGTTCATTTTTTTTATGGTGTCTGTTGCTGTGGGGTTGGTGCTGAAGGTTGTTTTTAGGACTGAGAGGAGGGTTCCGAGGTATGGTGGGCCGGTCCTCAGGTACGGGTTCCCTTCAATCCATACCATGAGTTCTGTGGGGGGTGTGAGTTTTGCGTATTTCGTACATCCTGTGTTTGCGTTGGCTTTGTTGCCTCTGGCTTTACTGTATCTTTATTCCAGGTTGAGCTTGGGCGTCCATGAGGTGTCTGATGTGATAGGCGGGTCGGTTGCGGGTCTTATTTTGGGTTATTTTTGCGGGAAGTATGTTTATCTGGCTCCCCCCCTGGATCATAACCTGGAGTTGGCGTTTGCTGTTTTGTTTTTCATTGTTCCTGTGGTGGGGAATATGCTTTCGTCGAGTATGCGTTGACGGTGGTGTCTTATTAATTCCTGCGTTAATATTATTGTTATGTTCTCTGATGCTGTTGCCGGGTTAATCAGGAGGGCTGAGACTGTTTTGCCTTCGGATGTGGTGGATGCTTTGGAGGGGGCGCTTCATGGCGAGGAGGACGAGATCGCCAGGATTCAGCTGGATACTATACTAAAAAACATAGGGTTTGCCGGGAAAAAAAAGATTCCTTTATGCCAGGATACTGGTTTACTGAAGTTTTATGTGGGTTTTGGTTCCACCTCTGGTGTTGATCTGCAGTCTGTTCTGGATTCTCTTGCTGAGGGGGTGAGGCTTGCAACCCGGGAGATCCCTTTAAGGCCTAATTCGGTTCATCCCTTGAATAGGAAGAATTCCGGGGACAATACCGGGCGGGGGGTTCCTTCCGTGGAGCTTGAGTTTCTCCCGGGTGGGGATTATGTTGAAGTCACTGTTTTTCCGAAGGGCGCGGGTTCGGAGAATATGACGTTTTTCAGGATACTTGGTTCGTCTGCGGGTGTGGGGGGGATAAGAGAGTTTGTTCTTGAGTGTGTTTCTGGGGCTTTAGGAAACCCTTGTCCCCCGGTTATTGTGGGGGTTGGTGTTGGGGGTTTGGCAGAGGATTCATTGAAGCTGAGTAAGAGAGCTCTTCTGAGGAGGGTGGGTTCACTGAATCCTGAGGGGGAGATCGCGGAACTGGAGAGGTCTCTGCTTGCGGATGTTAATAAGCTGGGCATCGGGCCTATGGGCTTGGGGGGTAAGACAACCGCCCTGGCAGTCAACATGGAGTATGCTTTCTGCCATACGGCCTCTCTTCCGGTGGCGGTGAGCCTTGGCTGCTGGGCTACCCGCAGAGCCACCATGAGAGTATATGCTGACAGAGTGGAGTATCTATAGTATTCAAAAAAATTCCATAATATAAGGATTTTTTCTTGAATAATACGGAAAAAAATCAATACTCAACAGACAAACCCCGTTTTCTACTGGAGATATTCAATCTCTGAACATTAGTAAGCGTCGTGGTTGCAGCAGTCACAGGATGTTCCCCAATATGGATGAGGCATTTTCTCTTGGCTGGAGATTTAATAAGTGCCTGTCAAATATATTACATGACGTCGAAAGTAGTGGTTACGGTGCCCGCTCACCTGCATGCGGGCAATATGGATATAACCGGGGACCTGGGCAGGCTCTACGGCACAGTAGGTTTCACGATAGACTATCCCCGCACAGTAATCGAAGCCTCTAAATCAGAAAAAAACAAGGTTATGGGAGAAGACCAGGTGAACGCCGAGAAATACATGCAGGCATTCACCGAAAAATTCAGGGTTGAAGGCGGAGTAAAAATTAATGTAAAGGAAACCATCCCCAAGCATCTGGGTATGGGATCGCAGACCGCACTGGCTTTATCCATAGCTCAGGCCACATCAAAACTCTACGGCATGAACGTCGACCTAAAGGAGATGGCGTTAAGTACTGGCAGAGGAGATGTAACCGCGTTAGGTGTGAATTCCTTTAAGGGGGGAGGCTTCATCGTTGACGGAGGATACAGGATTAAAGACAAGGGAGAGATGATACCTCCCCTGATATTCAGGCACCCCATACCTGAAGACTGGTTGTTTGTCATATGCATACCTAACAAACCAATCCCCGACATATTAAAGATTAAAGCCAGGGAAGAAGAGGTTCTAGGGCAGCTGAAGCCGATGCCGGAACATCTATCAGACAGGTTATCCCGGATTGTTTTGATGCAGATCATGCCCTCTATCATGGAACATGACATTGAAGCCTTCGGTAAATACCTCACCGCCTTCAACCGGAGGCTGGGGGACTTCTGGGATGAACATCAGGAGGGAATCTACTGCCATCACCTGGTCGACAAAGGAATAAAGTTAATGCTCGACAACGGAGCCTATGGAGCATGCCAGACCTGCTGGGGTCCGACATTCTACGGGCTGGTGGATAACGAAGACACAGCAAAGAAAATCGTCAAGAAACTGGATGAGTTCCTAGAGAAAGAAGGCGGCGGAGAAGTCTTCTATACGACACCCAACAACCAGGGGGCGTCGATGATAAAATGGTGAAGGCTGTTGGCATAGACCCGGGAACCGGGAGCATGGACGTCTACGGTTTCGATGATGTAACCGGCCAGGTGTTGATAGACAAACCCATACCCCGGGATGAAGTCACCCGGAAACCAGGGATTGTATTGGATGAGATAAGGCAGATCACAGAGGAATACGGGGTAATCGATGTAATAATTGGCCCAAGCGGATACGGTCTTCCCCTGGTGAAGGCCTCTGAAGCCTCTGATTCAGATATAAGGGAGGCCACGTTCATCACCCAAAAAGACGTCGAACTTGGGCTTAAGATTGTAGGGCTCAGGAAGCTAATGTCTCTCATGAAGAAATCCGGGGACCTGAATATATGGTTTAGTCCAGGGGTCGTGCATCTGCTGACCGTTCCAGGGTACCGGAAGGTTAATAAAATAGATATGGGGACCGCGGATAAGGTTTTCAGTGCTGTTTTAGGGGTGAAGGATCAAGCGGAATTCTACGGCATAGATTACGCTAAGACATCATTCATACTGCTTGAGATAGGATTCGGCTACACAGCCGCCTTAGGCGTTGAGGGGGGGAAAATAGTTGACGGAGTCGGAGGAACCTCAGGCGGGGCAGGATACATGGGTATGGGTGCCATGGACGGCGAGCTGGCTTATGCTGTTGCAAACACCCTGGAGTTCTCTAAACAGATTCTCTTCAAGGGAGGGGCAGTATCTGTTTCAGGTTTAAATCCCCATACAACCCCGATAGAGGAATTCGTAAGATTATCTAAGACCTCAGGGCAGGTGAAGGTGGCCTACGAGGCCTTCATGGAGTCCATCATCCGAGACACCTATCTGCTGCTGTCGTCCGTTAAAAAACCAAGGGAGATATTGTTGAGCGGTAGATTCACGAGAATAGACGGCTTTCTCCGGGATCTAAAGTCAAGGTTAAGAGATGATCTTGCTGATTTCGGGGTTAAGGCTAATGTCAGGGTCCTAGGGAGGAATGCAGTAAATGTGAAGGAGGGAGCCGAAGGTGCATCGATAATAGCTAACGGGATAGCTGGGGGCAGATACTCTAAGCTGGTTGATGTCATGGAATTGAAGAAGAGTTCTGGATCGATATTTGATCACATATACTTGGGGGAGGATGTGGTATCGCAGGTGGTAAATAAATTTAGGGGGTAACCCAGGGGAGATACTGAAAAATTGTTGGCGATGAATAAGGATGTTGAACTTCAGGACTTAATCAAGAGATCCAGGGAACTGTCTTATAAAAATTTTGGGGGCAGGATTAATTTCTATTATACATCCACCTATTTCCCTGCCGTTTCAGTAACCGGTTCTGCATGTGCCCTAAACTGCAAACACTGTGGAAGGATATTGATAGAACAGTTAACTCCAGCTACAACCCCCAGGGATTTAGTAGATACATGTATGAAATTTTATGAGCAAGGCTCAAGAGGTGTATTGATTACTGGAGGATGCACAAGTGAAGGGACAGTGCCCCTAAATAATTTTCTGGATGCTATCTGTGAGATAAAAGAAAAAACAAAACTAATTCTCTTTGCTCATACAGGGATCATAGACTATGCCGAAGCGAAAAGTTTAAGAGAGGCTGGTATAGACGGCGTCTGCGTAGATGTTGTGGGTTCTGAAGAAACAACCAAAGAGATCTACGGCATTGAACTCTATCCGGAGGACTACCGGAAAACCCTTAAGGCACTTAAACGGTCTGGAATCAAAAATATATCCCCTCATATCTGTGTTGGACTACATTACGGGAGATTAAAGCATGAATTAAACGCGCTGGAGATAGTTTCACATATAAAACCCAGCAATGTCGTCATAATCGGACTGACAAATATCCTGGGGACTCCGATGGAGCATATAAGAATAAAGCCAGAAGATGTGATCAGAATCCTCTGTCTTGCAAGACTCAGGTTCCCAGAAAGCTATATGTCCCTGGGTTGTGCTAGGGGGAAAGGCAGTATAAGGGCGGATATAGATAAACTCGCAGTACATGCTGGCGTAAACAATATAGCCACACCCACACCATCAGCCTACAGGGAGGCCAAGAAACTCGGTCTGGAAATCAGGGAATACAGGGCATGTTGTGCTGTGCTGCCGGAGCAATTAGAGTGAAGATGAAATGGAGATTTATTGATTTAGGTGAAGTGGACAGTATTCTCAGTGTTGCAATATTTGAGGCCATAATGAAAGCCATAAAAAAAGATATGGTGGATGACACAATCCTCTTCTGGAGACCCTTGAAACCCGCAATCTATATAGGATACCATCAGCGGGCATATGAAGATGTCCATGTTGATGTATGTAGGGAGAGAGGGATACCTGTAATTAGACGAACTCTCGGTGGCGGAACCGGTTACTCTGACAGGAATCAGATTATCTATAACATTATCTTCAGGGAGGACAACCCAGGGATCCCCTATGGGCCTGGGAACGTTTATATGTTTATTCTGGGGGGTGTAGTAGACTCCCTTCATGCTCTTGGCGTAAATGATGTCAGCATAGATGAAACAAGATTTGGTGTCTACGCCAATGGAAAGAAGATTTCAGGAAGCGGCCAGCTGACATCCCAGGGCGTTGTAAATGCTGGTGGCAGCTTTCTGGTAGATTTTAACTTCAAAGCTATGAATGAACTGCTTAGAGATCCCGTTAAGAATCTGAAGGAGGGTGTAGATAAACCGGAGGATGGAATGACATACCTGAAAAAGGAGGTTTTGGGAATTACGATCGATGAAGCAAAAACAGCTTTAAGAAAAGGGTTTGAGAAGATATTAGGTGAATCGTATGATGGAATCTTAAGTGGGTATGAGTCGGAACTCGCCGGGAAACTGAGAGGGAAATATCTAAGGGATGAATGGATATTCAGGGCGGATATAAGAGATGAAAGGAGGAGGGGATTGAGGGGGGAGATGAGATGAAAGTGGATGTCGTCGTTGTAGGTGCCGGCCCCGCTGGCTCCACTGTAGCGGAAGTAACCTCATCTGAGGGTTTGGATGTGATAGTACTGGAGAAAGAGCCCGAGATTGGGAGATCACCCTGCGCGGGATATGTGAGTTGTATGGATTTTCCTGATATCAAAAACAGAGTCATTCAAAGTAAAATAAACAGGATGAGGACTTATTTCCCATCCGGTAAATACAGTGATTTCCCTATAAATGGATTTAATGTCGACAGAGCCCGATTTGACAGGGAATTAGCCTCAGATGCAGCAAGATGCGGTGCAAGATATTATCTGAACTCTAGGGTTATTGATTTAATTCAGAGAGAAGGATTTTGTGGGGTACGGACGAGAGATGGCAGGGAGATAGAGGCTAAGGTGATAGTGGGGGCTGATGGTGTCTCATCAACCATCTCACGGCTCCTGGAATTCAGAGATGAGGTTGTAAATGCTGTGCAGTATGATGTTTCAGGCTGTAAGGTAGACCCGCAGATTAATGAGATATACTTTGATGTTGATTATGCACCCGGCTGCTACGTCTGGATATTTCCAACAGGCAGGGACAGCGCAAGGGTTGGTTTAGCAGTGAGGTCTCATCTGGCAGATAGGAGGGCAGTAGATTACCTGAATAATTTCATTGATAAACACCCAACCGCTTCAAAGAAATTCAGGGGTAGTTCAAGGAGGGGGTTGATTGCTGGAGCCATACCTGTGGGTGGCCTGCATAGGGAGGTCTGCAGAGAAAACATACTCCTGGTGGGGGATGCTGCCGGTATGGCGGATCCAGTAACCGGTGCAGGTATAAGTTATGCTACGTGCGCTGGGAGGATTGCTGCCAGAGTAATAGTAAAAGCAATAAAGGAGGATGACATCTCACTTCTGAAGAGATATGAGCGGGGAGTTAGGAGGGTGATGGATAAACACTACGAGAGATCATTAAGCAAAAGAAAACTGTTGGATTCCCTCACAGACAATAAATCCCTGGAAGAGAATCTAAGGGAGGTGTGGGTTACATTCAGGGACTACTGGCATAGTTGAATAATGTATCCGTACTCTTAAAATACCTATCTTTTAAAGACTGAAATATATGTAATGATTAATCATGATTAATTGAGGTGTTTTTTATGTCAGATAGATTAGAGGGAATGAAGGAGGGGATGCACAAAGCAAGGAGTGGCTTGATCAGAGCCCTTGTAAAGATTGATGGTGATAAGATTGAAGATATTATAATCTCAGGTGACTTTATACTGACACCAGAGCACTACATAGATGAGATGGAAAAAACTCTTCTCGGAGCAGATGCGCAGGAGGAGAGGATACTGGAGATACTGAAGAGATTCTACGACGAAAATGATTTCCAGTCTCCCAAAACATACCCTGAGGACTTTACCAAGGCTATAATGAAGGCAATAGGAGGCGAATAAAAATGGATGAGTTAAGATTTATTGATTTCGGTTTAACTGATGTGTATAAGATAATGGCTGCGAATGAGGCCATGTTTAGAGTCGCTGAGAGAACCGGGGAGAACATAGGTTTCCTATGGATTCCAGAGAAATCGATCAACATGGGCTACTCCCAGCTAATAGAGAAAGAACTGAATCTCGAAAGATGCAGGGAACTCAATTACCCGGTAACCAGAAGGACAAGCGGTGGGGGGATGGCCTTCGCATCCGAGAAATCGCAGGTACAGTATGGATTCATCGGAAATCTGGAGGACCCCCAGGTTCCACTGGATATGATAGAGTCCTTCAGAAAGATATGTAATATAATGATCCATGCCATGGAAAAATACGACCTGGAGGGTGAATTCAAGCCAATAAATGATGTCTTGTGTAGGGAAAAAAAGATCTCAGGGTCAGCGCATAAAAGAGGGAACCGGGTTCTAATGCAACAGGGCACCCTGCTTGTGGACTTCAACATAAAGGAGATGCTTCTCTGCTGTAACATCCCGATGGAAAAGATATCTGATAAAGGCATTAAATCTGTAGCGGAGAGATTAACTGATTTAAACAGGGAACTGGAAAGAGAGGTTCCATTAGATGATGCGAATAAGGCAATGCGCTATGGCTTTGAGAAGACCTTTGATGTTGATCTGAGAGAGGATGAACTGACAAAAGAAGAGAAGAAACTGGCAGAGAAATTACTTCCCAAGTACTACGATGAGGACTGGATTTTCAGGTACACAAAAGGTAAAACCAGGTCTGCAGGCTCATATGAATTAAGTGAAGAGATCAGGGAATTTACAGATAAATGAATCATCAATTATACTCTGGTGTTCAATTATCGTTTACTAAAAGATAATAGTCACACAGAGTATATTTCCACGGTCAGAGGAACTGAAACACATATTCTTACTTTTAAGTGGGGGATATCAGGAATATAGATACTAAAAACAATGAAAGAACAAATACGCGTCTCCATGGGCACCCTCCGCGTCTTGGGAATGGAGTTGCTTTCAACGGACGCTGATCCCACCACAGCATATCTCCAGACGTATCATCCAGGAAAGTGTCTTGCAAACTGCAGATTCTGCGCTCAGGCAAGAGATTCCCTGGCCAGAAATGAGAACATCGCTCGAGGTTTATATCCGCCCAGAGATACAGGAGAGGTTATTTCGAGATTATCAAGGGCATATGATCACGGATTACTGAAGAGGGCATGCATACAAACCATGAATTACCAGGATATGTTCTCTGACCTGATTTTCATGGTTGATGAAATA
Source organism: uncultured archaeon (assembly GCA_965602195.1). GTDB lineage: Archaea > Altiarchaeota > Altiarchaeia > IMC4 > QMZM01 > CBFCYF01. The sequence goes on from CBFCYF010000025.1 coordinate 15,846, forward strand.
ATGAAAAATTCCGGGATCCCCATCTCCGTATCGATATACCCTTTTCCAGGGGAAAGATTCGTTGAGTTAAAGGAGAAGGGTGTCGATAAACTCGTGATACCCTTGGATGCGGTAACAGAAGAAATCTTTGATGAGATAAAAGGCAGAAAAGCAAATTGTCCCTATATCTGGCGGGGGCATATGAAAGCCCTCTGTGATGCAGTAGATATCTTCGGCAGATACAATGTCGGAACCCATCTAATCCTTGGCTTAGGGGAGACAGAAAAAGAGGCGGTTAAAACAATCCAGATGTTACGGGACATCGGCGTTTACCCTGCCTTGTTTGCCTACACCCCTGTTCCATATACTCAATTGCATGGAAATACGCCGGAGATCGGTCATTATAGGGGGATACAGCTTGCCAGTCATCTGATACAGGAGGGATTGTCCACATCCGATAAAATGGGATTCAGAGACAACAGGGTTGTTGATTTCGGTGTTGACCAAAAAACCCTCGGAAAAGTAATCAACTCTGGAGAGCCCTTTCTGACAAAAGGCTGTCCGGACTGTAACCGTCCGTATTCAACTGAAACCCCTGGGGGTTTAATCTATAACTACCCGAGAATGCCCACCGATGATGAAATTAAGGGGATAGAATACCAGATACATGGAAGGTGAAAACGATAACACTTGATGAGGCGGAGAAACTCTTTGATGAAGAGGTAGGAAAACTGCAGGAGAAGGCGATGAAAACACGCCTCAGGCAATTTGGGGAGGAGATAAAATTCTATAGAAAACCCTTCACGCCCGTATCAATAACAAAAAACCGTTGCGAGTTAAACTGCAAGCATTGTAACAAGCATTACCTGGAGCACATGTATAAGGTTGATGATGCCGGGGATTTACTTAAACTCTCGAAAATACTTTCAGAGTCTGGTGTAAACGGTGTTGTTCTCAGCGGGGGAAGCAGAAGAGACGGCTCTGTGCCAACATATGAATTCACTGATACAATAAAAGAGATAAAGGAAGACACCGCGTTGACAATAAATGCCCATACCGGCATATTAACTGAGAAACAGGCAAAGACAATAGCAGAATTTCTGGATGCGGCATTAACCGACGTAGTCGGGGATAGAGAGACTGTGAAGGAAATCCTGGGTCTGGATTATGGCCCCGGGGATTACCTGAGAACACTGAATTATTTGAGGAACTTCGGTGTGAAAAATATCTCCCCCCATATCATTGTCGGCCTGTATTACGGGAAAATCAGGGGGGAACTAAGGGCCTTGGATATCCTGCGGGATATAGATCCAGACACCATCGTGATTGTTGTGTTCATTCCGACCAAAGGAACTGTGATGGAAGACATGGATCCGCCGAGGATTAAGGATGTGGCAAAGATAATATCAATAGCGAGGCTGATGTATCCTAAAAAAGATATCTCTCTGAGCTGTGTCAGGCCTGGGGGGAGATACCGTCTGAAACTGGACAGGGAGGCAATCAAATCGGGGATAACGAAGATGGCTTTGCCGTCAAAAAGCGCATATGAAACCGCGCAGGAGTTGGGTTTGGATGTAGTGGAGATAAGGGAGTCCAGATGCTGCTCATGGTGATTTAAATAAAGATAGCGATAATTAATGGAGGTGGGCGGGGATATGTTATGTAAAAAGATTGCGGCGGGAGGATACGCAAACGGGATATTTTCCATACCCACGGCAACTGGATTTGCAAATGTTCCGATTGGTGAGATGATGGATATTTAGGTTAAGGGTGGGGTGTTAAATCAACTACTCACGGGGGGATATTGAGGAATCGTTTGAGAAGGTGGGGGTTGATTTGGATAAAATGGTAATAAAACGAATGAATGAAATTGAGAATAGGATTTACGAAATACCACCCATTCCAAAAGAAATAATAGATGCGGTGAATAATGATAAACTTGCTATTTTCATTGGAGCGGGGGTTTCACAGATAATCGGTTGTAAGGGTTGGAATCAACTCGCGCAGAATCTTGTCGATAGATGTTTTTCAACTAAAAAGGAAGATGGCTCTCGGTGTATAAATTTCAAAGAAAAAGACATACTTTCCCAATCTCGTGACCACAAGAGGACTATTACCATTTGCCACAGTATACTGAAGAAAAATGACTGTGAAGATGTCTTCTTTGAAGAACTTGGAAAATCTCTTGTCCCCGACCAAGGATTACTCCAATATCCGAACATCTATGATGAGTTAATTGGTCTACGTGGTCTTTTTATTACAACAAATGCTGACCGATACTTTGCCGATAACAAATTTGAACCCACGCAGATTGTATATAACGATTTTAATCCTTCAAACATTGATCGAACTAAACTTTACCATATCCATGGTTTAATACAGCATAGAACTTCACTTGTTTTTACAGTACCTCAGTATATCCAACAATACACTGACTCGGCCTTCAGAGCGTTTCTAGACATGATTTTTAAGGAATATGTTGTAC
>CBFCYF010000026.1:0-17769 GCA_965602195.1 uncultured archaeon
CGAGAAAAAAGTTATATTCTCAGATATGGGAAGTGGACAGCTTTCCCTGCTACACAAAAGCAAGTTGGAGGGTTTCTATATCGTTGACCACCACCCCCCGGAGGACAGATATGAGAGACAGATAAACCCCCACTTTTACGGGTATGACGGGGGAAAAGATGTCTCCGGCGCCGGAATGGCATATTTCCTCGCCAAGGCACTTAAAAGAATGAATATGGCGCATATGGCAATCGTTGGGGCGGTAGGAGACATGCAGGACTCAAACGGTAAATTACACTCCCTGAACAGGATAATATTAGATGACGCACAACAACAAGGGCTCATACGGGTAGACAATGACCTTAGAATGTTCGGAAGACAGAGCAGAGCCCTGCCCAGAATGCTCACATACAGCTCATACCCTTACCTCCCGGGACTGACTGGAAACAATAATGCATGTATCGCCTTCCTGGAGAACATGGGGATAGAGCTGAGGAGAGGAGATGGCTCATGGAGAAGTTACGCAGACCTTGATCTTGAAGAAAAAAGAAAACTAACTACCGCACTCTATGTTACACTCCTCGATTTCAATGTTCCGGAGTTCATCATCCAAGGCATGATCGGGGAAGTATACACCCTGCTAAATGAAAAAAAGAGGACGGAATTGAGGGATGCAAAGGAATACGCCACAGTATTGAACGCCTGCGGCAGACAGGAACAGCCAGAGATAGGTGTGGGCGTATGTCTGGGGGGCCGAGGAAGAGACCTTGATAAAGCCAAAGACCTGTTAACCGAGCATCGAAGGAAGCTGAAGGAGGGCCTAAATTTCCTGAATTCATCGGGGGTGGAGGAAACAGAAAATCTATACTACTTTAATGCAGGAGGAATGATCGATGAGAACATAATAGGGGTCATAGCAGGCATGAGTTACGGGGCTAGAATCCCAACCACAAAGGGAGGGGTGATGGGGCGAGGCAAACCCATACTTGCTTTTGCCAAAGACAAAGACAACCCGGATATGCTGAAGGTATCTGCCAGGGCAAACTGGGATCTGGTGAGGAGAGGACTTCATCTCGGAAACGCACTGCGTGAAATCAGCGGGGAATTAGGCGGAGAAGGAGGGGGCCACGATATCGCAGCCGGAGCCAGGATACCGCAAAACACGAGGAGCGAATTTCTAGGTAAAATTAATGAAATCTTTAATAAACAACTGAAGGGTATTTAAATGCGTACTCTCATAACTTATTTCTCTAATATCAGGACTTATTCTGGGTGGATGGGATTCGTCTCTTCCATACCAAGCAGATAAATCCAGGCTCTAATAAACATAAGATTTGTAAAATGGCACGAATGCATGCCAGAAGGAAAGGGAAGTCGGGGTCCACATACCCCCCCAGAAAATCCAACCCGGAGTGGGTAGTCTATAATGTCAAGGAGATCGAGGAGTTGATAGTTAAACTGGCTAAGGAGGATAAATCACCTACCGAGATCGGCATGGTCCTCAGAGACAGCTACGGTATCCCCTCCGTTAAGCAGATGATGGGGAATAAAATCGGCTACTTCCTAGAGCAGAATAAACTGGCTCCCAAGATGCCGGAGGACTTATATAATCTAATCAAAAAGGCAGTGAATCTCAGGAAACATCTAGAGCAACATCACAGGGATACGCACAACAGGAGAGCACTCCAATTAATCGAGTCTAAGATAAGAAGATTAGGTAAATACTACAAGAATACAGGTAGATTACCGAAGGACTGGATATACACGCCAGATAAGCTGAGGCTGATGGTTTAAGATGATAGCTCGGAGTTAGCCGAGGACTAAGGTGTGTTTCGCCCCCAGGGGCTCAAGCACACTAGATGAATCCAATCCAGTGGGGCTAAGCGAAGCGTATGCCCCACCTTTCGCCAGCCTTTGAAAAAGGCTGTAAGGCGTGTTTCGCCCCCCAGGGGCTCAAGCACATTTAATAGCATAGATACTTGCCGTGTGGGTAAGCGACCAGAGGGAGCGCATCTGGGAAATCGAAGATTTCTCAGAAATCCAAAATCTTCGATTTTGCATTTCCCGCACCTTTGATCAAACTTTATTAAAGTTTGAAGATGGAATTCAAAGCAACGCTAAAAACAGACTCAATAGATGCAGAATGTATTGCATCGGCATTGGATGTGGATAACGTTAACATGGAGAACCTTGAGATAAGCACAAAAGCAGATGGCGGAGAAATTTTAACCCATATAGAATCAAATAACCTCAAGACCTTGATCAACACCATAGATGATGTAATAAACTCTCAGATAATCGCAGAGAGAATCATTAACTAAGAAAATGGCAAAGAAGATAAGTTCATGGAAGCAGAAATCCATCTATGAAGTAATTGCTCCGGAGAGTTTTAATTCCCAGGGTATAGGGGAGAGTGTAGCTAAAGACCCCAAGAGTTTAATAGGCAGGACCATAAAGGTCTCCCTTAAGGATATGACAGGTGATAGGTCAAAGCAACACCTGAGGGTGATATTTGAAATCTCTGAGGTTAAGGAGGGGAAGGCATATGCAAAATTCAAGGCATTCAATGTAACCCCCAGTTATCTCGGCTCCAGGGTGAGGAAGGGCTCCAGTAAGCTTGACTACGTCTCTACAGTGACCTTCAGCTCAGACACCAAGATAAGGATAAAGATTATGATCGTAACCCACAGTTATATATTTACCTCACAGAAGAAGGACATAAATGCCGCCATCACCAGAGTGCTTGAAGGGCATAAAGAATCAAACCTGGATGAGTTTGTTCAACTAGCTGTCTTTGGGAAACTGGGTAGTGAGATATACCGGAAGATAAAGAAAATATCTCCGCTCAGGAGGGTGGAGGTAGGGGAGATACGGGTTGTCTAGTTTTTTATCTAAGTCTCTTTCTTATATCCCGTGTAAATTCGGTTGCTGCCCCCTCAAACTCTCTCATTATGAGAAAGCACAGTAGTAGTGTTATAATCAATCCCACAATCAATAGTGTTGTCACGATCGTTGCATCTGGATCAAATCCATAGCGGGCGGCATACGACCTCAGAGGGTATAGGTGCGGATGGAAGAGGTCACTAATGCTCGATGAGTAAACACTTAGCCCTCCATCATCCCTCATGATAAAATATTTTCTTCCTCTGTCAACTATCTGCCATTCATCATCAACCCTCTCGACGGTGGCGCTCTCGGAAAGATATCTATAGTCAGACTGGAAAATACTTTGCAGGTCATCTGAGATGACGCCCTTGTTCAAATCATTTTCAGACTCCACGGATATGCTAAACAGGTGTTTTGGTGGTATGAGACAATATATATTCGGTAGAATGCCATATAACACAACCATAAATGCGAGTACTGCTACATACATCGCGGTCCTTTTATAGTGCCTCATTCACCTCACCGTATAATCCAAAAAGGTTGATTCTAAATTAACTCCCATATCCATATACTTTCCTTATACGATAGAAAAAAAATAAAAGAAGAAGGATTATTTTTTCGGAAGAGGTCTTTCGCCTGGTTTTTCCTCCGCCTTCAGTACCTTCTCCGTAAATCTCTTGGCACCTGCCTCGATCTTAGCAGATATCATCATGCCGGCACTGTACAGTGTTAGAACAGCCCACAGGAATATTATGATCAGCACTATCCCCGATATCGCTGGATGTATCTCGTCCAACAGACTGCTGAAGAACAGAAATACCACAGCTACCACAATAACATAGGCCACACTTCTGATGGCCTTCTGGTAGATGAGAAAATCGGCAGTAGTAGCATTTTTCTCAAAAATGTACGCTACAAACCCGGCAACAGCGTCACAGATGTCTCTAATCTCCCTCAGTATCTTCAGCAACATGACAAATATTGCCACAATAGCTATAGACACTACTATGTCGGATGCCTCTATACTCCCCCAGAGAGTTATATGTCCCAGTGGAGCAAATACCAGCTTCGAAAAAAGCCATATCATAAAAGCAGTCCCAGCATAAACCAACATCTTAGGTATGCTGTCTATCAATTCCCTCTTAGATCTCATAATAATTTCCGCTTCAGCCATAAAATCACCTCGTGTTGGGATATTAGATACGTCCTTTAAATTTGAGATAAACTGTTACCCGAATTCCCTGCAGGTTTTTATAGCATCTGGGATTTTTTCTATCACGTCAGTTGCAGTTAATGAATAGGCGAGGTCCTCAAAGGCTTTATCACCTGCAAGCCCGGTCAAAAATGAGCCCGCACAAGCGGCTAGGAAGTTCCCGCTTTTTACGGCTAAGGTGCCTACAACCCCCGCAAGAACATCTCCGGTTCCGCCCACAGTCATTGCGGGGTTCCCGGTTCTATTGAGCCTGGTTTTATCCCCGCAGGATATAATATCTGTGGGACCCTTCAGGACTATGGTGGCTTTTGTTTTCCTTGCTTTTTCCTCAACGATCTCTCTCCTCTGGTCTAAACCATCCCCGCATTCCCCGAACAGGATTCTGAACTCAGTAGCGTGAGGAGTGATTATCATATTATCTCCCAGCTGAGCCTCCCCTATGATTTTAAGTGCGTCGGCATCCAGTATTACTGGCTTATCAACCCTCCTGAGTAACTTCTTTAGTGCGTATTTTGTTTCATCTGCGGTGCCGAGACCGTTTCCAACCACAAGTGAATCGAAATCCACCTCAAGGATACTGTCGACATCGCTTTTCTTAAGATGGGATTCAGAGTTAAGGGGATTGATTATTAGATTTGCATCAAAGGGAATTCTATCTGCAACATGAGATGGACACGCGATAATGGACAGGTCACAACCAGCTCTCAGGGCGGACCTAGCCACGAGAAACGGCGTTCCAATGAACTGCCTGCTTCCGCCCACCACCAATACCCTGCCAAAATCCCCTTTATGCTCCTGACCCATCCGCTTAGGAAGGGCTAGATAAACATCACCCGGGCCACAGTAGAGTTCAGCTTCTTTAGGGATGCCGATACTTACCACCTTAGCATCCTCCGTCTTCTTCAGATGAAAGGAAAGGGTTAGATCGGATTTAATTCCCGGCGTGGGCACATCCGCACATATCTTATAGGCTTTGGATGAATTTATCATCTCCACTATGCTCTTAACGGGCTCTCTTAACTCTCCCCTTACCCCCACCCCAATTAATCCATCGATAATCAGGTCAAATTCATCTAACTCTCCCTTGATTCTTTCACAGTCCCTGGAATCCCCAACAAATTCTATTTCAATAGAATCAAGCCCCCTGATTATCTCAAAATTCCTCTCACAGCCAGGTGTTCTATCTCCCTTAAGGGCGTAAACCTTTACCTTCTTCCCTGCCCCGGATAGATGTCTTGCTGCAACGAGACAGTCTCCTCCATTATTTCCAGCCCCAGAGAATATTGCTATGGAATTAAATTTCTGGGCCTCTCTTGCAATCTCTCTGCCCGCGTTCTCCATCAGAACGATCCCTGAAATCCCGAGATATTCGGAATTCATATCGATGGCTTTTATGATTTCAGAATTAAGCATTTTTATGTCAGGCATAAGCTGGGGTCACAGGCTCTGCCTCAGCCTCTAACTTCTTGTTATAGATGTTCAGATCCGTCTTAGAAACAGACGGTTTTATCTTTTTCAATGCCTTCTCAAAGTGCTCACCTGTTACCTTATCCGCCTTTATATCCTGTCTGAGGGCTATCATCGCGGCCTCCCTACATACCGCCTCTATATCCGCACCACTGTATTCCTTGGTTTTTTCGGAGAGTTCCTCCAACACTACATCCTCGTAGAGAGGCATTTTCCTTGTATGAATCTTAAATATCTCCAGTCTGGCGTCCTTATCCGGGGCAGATACAAGAATTCTGTTATCGAATCTCCCGGGTCTCAGAAGTGATGAATCCAGTATGTCGGGTCTGTTGGTTGCCCCTACAACAATCACATTCTCCAGGCTTTCTATTCCATCCATCTCCGTAAGAATCTGATTCACCACAGTTTCGGTAACATGGGAGCCTCCATCAACATCCCCCCTCCTCTTAGGAGCCAACGCATCTATCTCATCAAACAGTATTATGGTTGGAGCGGTTTGTTTCGCCTTCTTAAAGACCTTTCTTATTCCCTTCTCGGATTCTCCCACCCACTTAGATAGTAACTCAGGACCCTTAACAGCTATTAGATTCGCCTCAGATTCAGTGGCAGCCGCCTTGGCAAGCAGGGTTTTACCGCACCCTGGAGGCCCATATAACAGGATCCCCTTCACAGACCTTATGCCCATCCTCTCAAAAGCATCCGGATACTTCAGAGGCCATTCCACAGCCTCTTTCAGTAAACTCTTTACCTTCTCCAGACCGCCTATGTCCCCCCATTTCACATCAGGAACCTCAACTAGAACCTCCCTCAATGCTGAGGGTCCAATATCCTTCAGTGCTTCTATGAAATCACCCTTAGTGATGGTTAATTTATCCAGTATCTCCGCCGGTATTTCCCCACTCTCCAGGTCTATCTTAGGTAGAATCTTCTTCAGGACGTTCATAGCGGCCTCCCTTGAGAGAGCCTCCAGATCAGCCCCCACAAAACCATGGGTGGAGGATGCTATCTCCTGCAGGTTCACATCATCTGCAAGGGGCATCCCCCTGGTGTGAATCTGAAGTATCTCCTTCCTCCCGTTTTTATCCGGGATGCCGATCTCTATCTCCCTGTCGAATCTCCCGGGTCTTCTCAGTGCGGGGTCTATGAAATCGGGCATGTTGGTTGCCGCAATCACTATCACATCACCTCTCGCCACCAAGCCGTCCATCAGAGACAGAAGCTGAGCCACCACCCTTCTCTCCACCTCACCCCGGGTCTCTTCCCTTGCAGGTGCGATGGAATCGATCTCATCGATAAATATGATGGAGGGTGCATTCTCCTGGGCCTCCTTGAATATCTCCCTTAATTTCCTCTCCGATTCCCCGTAATACTTATCCATTATCTCAGGTCCGTTCAGGGGAATGAAATAGACGTTACTTTCACTTGCCACCGCCTTGGCGATTAATGTTTTTCCGGTTCCGGGAGGGCCATGAAGCAGTAAACCCTTGGGGGGTTTGATTCCAAGTTTATCGAATAATTCAGGGTGCTTCATCGGCAGCTCCACCATCTCCCTTACCCTGCCTATCTCCTCCTTGAGACCCCCTATATCTTCATATCTAATGGCGAGAGCCTCCACAACCCTCATAGGCTTCTCCTTTATCTCTATCTCCGTAGTATCCTGAATCTGAACGACCCCGTGGGGCTTGGTATTGGCCACCATGAAGGGTATGGCCTGACCTAGGATGGCTATGGAGAGATTATCGCCGTTTGTGAGGGGCCTTCCCAGTAACCTGTGCTTTAGATGCCTGCTGAAATCACCGCCAAATTTTATCTCATGCTTTATGGGGGCGATTATGATCTTTTCGGCGGGAGAAACATCCGCCTTATTCAGTTTAATTTTACCTCCCAGGGATGAATCAGAGTTCTGTCTGATCTGACCGTCCATCCGGATAATGTTGAGGCCACTATCCTGCAGATGCAGGGGCCATATAATAGCTGCGGTTTTCTTTTTCCCCTCAATCTCCACAATATCTCCGGAGGTAACTCCAAGCCGGGACATGGAGCGCTCATCAATCCTGACGATGCCTCGGCCCACATCATTCTGAAGTGCCTCTGCTACTGTCAGTGAAATCCCATTATTTTCAGCCATTATATGGTAGATATATGAATGAGATATAAAAAAAGCCCTTACCAGTATCTATCTTTTATGAGTTCCCTGACTACGGAGGTTGCATAGCTCCCCTTATGCAGGGAGAATCCCATCACCGCCTTATTCCTTCCATCATTTATCTCATCTTCTGCTGTCTTAAGTATACGAAAATCATCCATAGGGATAAAACACTGCCGTACCTCCCCCCTGGAGGAAAGCTCTGGCATGGATCTTATCATGAAATCCTCTCGGGCGACATTTTCTCTTTCCAGTATCCCTGAGGTGATCTCATCCACCTCTATGTTTGAGCCAACCAACGGGAGCTTTTCCACCTCAATTTCTCTTTTGATGTAGGTACTCAATGCCGCATTATAGATGTACGACTGGTATGCGTGCACAAACATGGTCCTCAGTTTCTTTGGCAGTCTTCTTAGAGCCCCTACGTAATCATCAGGTCTTTTAATGAGGTGGTTCAGTAGGCTTGACTCGTAATCCAGGTGTTTAGGTAATCTCTTTAGTGCCTCCCTGAAATCCCCGCTTTCCCTGAGGAATCTCCTTGCCTGCTTGCTTTCATCGCCTTCCTCATCAAACGTCTTGCATAGATAGACCATAACAGCGGACCTGAAATCACCTTTAATGATTTCTTTACCTACTATGTGGGTTATCGGTCTGATGGTGCCGAATCTCTGTACCCCGAAGAAGTTAGGGATTCCAGCCTCAAGCTCATCTGCTGTGGAGTTGATCCTCTCCCTCAACTCCTCTCTGTTTAGATCAACGCCCCGTATAGTTATAGTGAATCTATTCCCCCGGAGGTCTCCTAGATTAATTCTGTTATCCCCGTACCTGTAATCCCTTAGGATTATGTCCCGTATATCAATCCCTGCAAGCTCATCAATCTTCTTGTTCCATACAGAGACCCTCTGTGTGCTTACCGCTCTCTTGTCTTTGGTTCCCGCAAACCCCAGCCGTTTTCCGCTGACTCTCAGTCTCTTTGATATCTCTCTTATGGCTCTCAGAGTGCTCCAGTTCTTTTTCTGTAGGGTGAAGTGAACGTATTCTCCCTTTCCCACATCCCTGTAACTCTGTTCCTTTCCCACCTTAAGAACCCTCCCATCAGGCATTATCTCCTCCACAATGAAGTCTTCCGGCTTCTCTTTGATCCTCCCGCCGAACCCCTCCCCTTTAGAGATATAAACCCTCATCCCGATCTCCTGCTCCAGTTTCGGTGGCTTTATTTCATGCATCCCTTAATTATTACCATATGGCTAATTTAACTCACCTCCAGAAGCAGGTTAAGGAATACGATAGAAGGTATGGGTGGAGTGGAGATGAGGCAGGGGATATAGTGTTGCATATGAGTGAAGAGCTTGGGGAGGTATCAAGGAACATGCTCAGATACAGCAGATACAAGAAGGAGGCGTTTGATCAGGAGAAGCTGGCAGAGGAGATAATTGATCTTCTATATCTGACACTGAAGCTCGCCAACAAATTCGACATAGACTTGGATGAGCAGTGGAACAGCACGTGGGATAGATACGAAAAGAAGACAAGCAGGAGGTAGATTATCAACTTTTTGCATTACTCTGATCTAACTTCGTAGAGTTGTCATCTCTCTCTTCAACAGATGTAACTGCTGGTCATCCAATGCCGCAGGATCTACGGAAATGAGCAATATAGAGCCGCTTAATGAGACGAAATCCTGTATTAGATGGACAAGTTTTAATACACTATTATAGTCATTATGGATGATCAGATACTCCAGTCCATCCAGCAAGATTACTCCATCCTCTGTTTTCTTGGTGAATTCTTTGACAGTATATCCTAACTGCATCATATGGGTGGGGGAGATCCGCTTTTCATAATCCTTCGCGTCGGTTAGCCATATTATGGGGGTTTTTTTCAGAGCATATTTCTGTCTGATTTCCTCAGGATTTTGTCTGGTGAGATATAAACCCTGAAAGCCGTGGGTTACCAGATCCAGGAATATTTCAGTACTTCTAAAGGGTTTTTCCTCATGGACAAGATAGGTGTGGCCCTTTCCCAGCGTATATCTCGCACTTTCTTCACTTTTATCTTCAGTTACCGGAGTAAGTGGCACGAATTTATATTTTACTCCTTTTTTCATGGGGGAATACAATAGATAAGCTCCCCCCATCATGGAGATGCCAATAAGCGTTCTTGCTAGTGTTCCAAACAACTCGAGGGTGTTGAAATCCACCTCAGCCAGTTCTCCTCCAACGCCGAGATACACGGTTGAGATGTTGAAGAGCAGATAAACGCTGGAGATGTTTAGGAGGAGGATGCCTATGGCAGAAGCAAATAGCCAAGACCAGCCTCTGACCTCTTGCATGTTCTCTTTGTATACCTTCCGGTATAATCTAATCCAGAATACAATCGCACCTAAAGACACTACGATTGCCAGGATATTCAGGGCAATTTCATGGGTGGGGAATCCGTTGTCTAATACAACATCCATAACATTTGCTTTTGGGGAGAGGTCTGACATATTTAATCCGTTAACAAAACATATGTATTAATCTAATCATTTCGTAAATATATATGTGAAATTTGTTCAGGAAATACAATTCTCATGTCCATATGGCTAAAAAAGTAGTCATTATGTGACATCCTGCCTGATCCATAGGGCCCACAGGTTCTAAGCAGAGCATTATGCGCCTGAATTCCCTCCCCTCCCCACCTACGTAATATAAGGATGTAATTTAAAATCAGCATATGGGCACCAATGTCTCCCAAGGCATCAATATCCCCCAGGTAATGGGTGTCGATTTAGGGGTATCAATAGGAGTTGATTTTCTGGTTTCAGCATCTGTTTTCATCCTGACGATCATCGCCTTAAGGATATTCAAATACCTGATACTGCGTAAACTGCGTTATCTGGCAACCAAAACGAAATCGGATCTCGATGATTTAATAATAGGGATTGTTGAAGACATTAAGTGGCCTTTTTATGTTATACTAGCCCTCTATTTCTCCCTGCATTTTCTGGGATTTGAGTATTCGAGGTTTATTCTAAAGGCTCTGGAATACGCGCTGTTGATTATTGTTGTCTTCTATGCGGTCAGGGCAGTTCAGGCTTTTATTGATTATGGAACAAGGAAGGTGGTTCTCAAAAAAAAGAGGGAGGAGGAGGCCGAGGACATCTCCCTCATCAATAATATCTCTAACATCCTTAAGGCATCAATCTGGGGTCTTTTGGTGATTCTTCTTCTGGATAATTTGGGCTATGACATCAATGCCTTGGTTGCGGGACTTGGGATTGGCGGAATAGCGATTGCTCTTGCCGTGCAGAATATACTCGGGGACATCTTCAGCTCTCTCTCAATACATTTTGACAAACCTTTTGTTGCGGGGGACTTTATTATTGTTGGAGGTGACGCGGGGACGGTGAAGAAGATCGGGATTAAGACAACCCGTATACAGACCCTGCAGGGGGAGGAGCTTGTAGTATCCAACAACGAGTTGACGTCAACCCGGATACATAACTATAAGAGAATGAAGCGCAGGAGGATTGTTTTTGGCTTTGGTGTGGAATATGAAACCAGCACCGGGAAGCTCAGGAAGATACCTGCCCTCGTAGGGGAGATTATGGATTCACTTGACTTGGTTGATGTGGATAGGGTGCATTTCAAGGAGTTTGGGGATTTCAGCCTGAACTTTGAGGTTGTATACTATCTGAATTCCAGCGACTACAACGAGTACATGGACAGCCAGCAGGAGATAAACCTCAGGATCAAGGAAAGATTCGAGGAGGAAGGTATTGTTATGGCCTATCCAACCCAGACGATATATATGGGTAAATGATATTCAATTTATGGGTGAAGTCGTCGCAAAGATGCAAGGAAGATTTAGGATAGATTTAAGATAGAATGAGGATATACGGGGAGTGGATTTAATTTCACTGAAACACATTCATTTAATGTAAAAAAATGTCTATCTTCCGGGCCTATGATATTAGGGGGGTGTATGACGAAGAGCTAAGCGATGAGATGGCAGAAGATATTGGAAGAGCCTTCGGCACCTACGCACAGGGAGCTACGATAGTGGTGGGCCGAGATTGCAGGCTCAGCTCCGAAGCACTGAGCAAAGCACTTATCAAGGGCCTAGTATCTGCGGGATGTGAGGTCACAGATGTTGGGATGGTTCCCACCCCGGTGTTGTATTTCTCAATCCACAAATACCAGACAGGTGGAGGAATAATGATCACCGGCTCACATAATCCCCCGCAGTACAACGGATTTAAGATGGTGAAAGGTCCTCTGACATTGTACGGGGAGGAGATACAGAAACTTAAAAAGATCATCGACTCGGAAAACTACAGGGAAGGTGAAGGAAGCACGTCTCAAAGGGAAATCCTTGATGATTACGCAAGCTACATTAAGGAAAGAATCACTGTAGGAAGAAAACTGAAGGTTGTGGTCGATGCCGGGAACGGGGTTGGAGGCCGTATCGCAGAAAAAATTATTGGGGATCTGGGATGTGAGGTCTCATGCCTGTACTGCGAGCCGGACGGAAACTTCCCTAATCATGTTGCAGACCCGACAGTGGATGAATACCTCACGGATCTAATCCAGAAGGTTAAGGAAGAGGGAGCGGATATAGGAATCGCATATGACGGCGACGCAGACAGGGTCGGCTTTGTTGACGATAAAGGGGGTATAATACGCGGGGATCAGAGTCTGATTCTTTTCTCCAGGGAGATTCTAAGTAAACAGAAGAATCTGAAGATCATCTTCGAGGTTAAGTGCTCTCAGGCGCTGATAGAGGATATCGAGGAACATGGGGGGATCCCTATAATGTATCGGACAGGCCACTCCTTCATAAAGAAAAAGATGAGGGAGGAGAATTCGCCGCTTGCGGGGGAGATGTCAGGTCACTTCTTCTTCGCAGACAACTATTTAGGGTATGATGATGGAGTATATGCCAGCGTCAGGATGATTCAGCTGCTTTCAAGATCAGATAAGAAACTGTCTGAGATAATCGCCGGCCTGCCTCACTACCACTCCACCCCGGAGATACGGGTTAAATGCCCGGATGAGGAGAAATTCAGCATAGTTGCCCAAGTCGTTGAGAAATTCAAGCAAAAGTATGAGGTGATTACGGTGGATGGGGTGCGTGTACAGTTCAATGGGGGATGGGGGCTGGTAAGAGCATCAAACACGGAGCCCGCCATAATACTGAGGTTTGAGGCAGACACAGAAGAGAAACTGCAGGAGATAAAAAACATCATCCTCTCCGAGCTCAGAAAATACCCTCCACTAAACGGTATCTAAAAACAGGTTATATTCAGTCATCGTGTGGAGTTAATTTAGTCTGCATTATCCCCGATCTTTCCTCGATGATGGGTTTCCAGCCCAACCTTTTCTGGTTAGGCCGTTTCAGCGCTCATATGTGTCATCACAACCCCCGGGATGGAGGGTTCAGAAGCTCAGTTTCATCACATGATTCTATTTATGTGAATTAAGAAAATAAAACAATAGGTTTCTACTTCAGGTCCTTGGGGATTATCTGATGCTCATACAGGTCATTCCACGACTCCCTCTCCCTTATCAACTCCACTGAGTTATCCCACACAAGAACCTCAGCAGGCCTCAGACGTGAATTATATTGGCTTGACATGCTAAAGCCATACGCCCCCACATCATATACTGCTATGATGTCCCCGGCATTCACCCTTGGAAGCCGCCTATCCCGTGCAAGGATATCCCCTGACTCACATATATTACCTGCAATATCATAGGATTCAGCTGCAGGCTCCCCTATTTTAGTGAGAACCCCCGCCCTGTGGTAGGCGTCATACAATACAGGCCTTGCAAGTGTGGTGAAGCCAGCATCAACGTTTATGAACTTCCTGCAGGGAGTCTCCTTCACACCCTGGACCTCACAGAGTAAGACTCCTGCATTCCCCACCAGATATCTGCCCGGCTCCAGCCAGAGCTCCGGCCCATAACCCAGCTTCTCATTCCACCTGCCTGTTACCGTGATAATTTCTCCTGCAAGCTCATCAGGGGTTATTGTTTTCTCGTCTCCCCGATAGTTTATCCCCAACCCCCCGCCCAAGTCTACAAACTTAAGCCTCAGACCCAGTTTCTCATGTAACTCATAAACGAATTCCATAATCTTCTCCGCAGCATCCCTGAATACCCCACTACAGGTAATTTGTGAGCCTATGTGGGTGTGGACCCCCAATACCTCGATGTTATTCAACTCCATCGCCACCCGGTAGGTGTTTAATGCCAGATCACCCTCCAAATGGATGCCGAACTTTGACTCCCTTAAGCCGGTGGCTATTTTAGGGTGGGTCCTTGGATCGATTGATGGATTCACCCTGAATGAAACAGAGGCCGGTTTATCCCTCTCTTCTGCGATCTCATGGATCCTGTAGAGCTCATCTCTTGAGTCCACATTAATCACCACACCGGAATCAACAGCCAACTCCAACTCCTGCCGTGTCTTGCTGTTACTTGTAAAAATTATATCCCTTGGGTTGAGGCCTACCTTCAGTGCAACCTTAAGCTCCCCCCCGGAAACAACATCCGCTTTCGCCCCCTCCTCCTTGAGAATATGGCAGATAGCCAGGTTTGAGTTAGCCTTATACGCATAAAACACCTTCACATCCCTGTACCTGCTTTTGAATGCCAGATAAAATTCCCGATAATTCCTCCTGATGAGGCCCTCATCATACACGTAGACGGGGGTGCCGTATTCCCTGGCAATCTTAATCAACAGTTCCGGATCCATTTTTAAAAAAAACCCATGCCCTTAATATTAATTAGATTAAGAGTATATTTTTAAATTACGATGGAACCCCTCAGCCCGGAATTCAGATTCAACATAAAGAGCCTGGAGACGAAATTCCAGAGAATCACATCCAGAGTTGAGAAGAGAAGTTTAGACGTGGAGATGATTAGGGAGAAGATCACCTCATCCGGCATCTCAGTTCAGAGAATCGACCCGAAAATGGAGAAAAATGAGGTTGAATTCCTGGCCTCAGATTCCTCCCTAGCCAAGCGGGAGTTGAGGTATTTCGCCCTCTGGGGTCTACACACGGTGACCTTAAGAGCCGCCTTCGACAAAAAAAGACATAAGGACCCGCTGGCTCACGGATCAATCAACTACAGAAATCTGATGTATAACTCATATCTGGACCTTGATATATTCACCCCCTGGCAGGGAGTAGAGGACAGAGCCAACCTCATAAGAGTACGGAAGGAATATAAGTCTCTGATAGAATCCAGCCGCGAGCTGAAATCAGAGGGATTAGAGATAGACTATCTTCTATTAGACGGAAGCATCTATACAACCATGAAGAGGCTGAACGAGGAGAGATACACGGCATACAAGGAGCACCCAGGGACACTGGAGGCCGCCCAGGAGCTCCTTGAAGAAGGTAAGGTGGTGGGTATGGTGGAGGACTCCCACGCCACAGACATCTCGGTGAAGATGGGACTGGATATGACAAACCTCTCCCTGTTCGATATAATCCTCGATGAGGGGGAATTCATAGTAGATAGAAAGAAGAATATCAATGTATGCTACATAAAACTCCCCGCCAAGGCCTTAAATTACACCCCCTCCAGGAAAAGTAAGCCAGTAACTGTGAGGTGGGAGTTCTCTTACCCTGATTTTGAATGTGACCTGAACACCTTAACTCATATCTGGATGCTTGAGGATGATCTTGTGCACCCGCAAATCTACCCCCTGAGGATATGCGACTACCTAACCCGGAGGCTGAAGGTTGGGGGGATATTAGATAAAGTGGTTGCTGAATCGGATCTGGATTTAAGATACAGGGACAGTAGAGAGGCATAAACTATATTCTTTTTATCTCCAAACCTGTTTCATTCAAGAGCTTAAGTATCCTGGATTTCTCTCCTCCCATACCCTTCCATTCAATCAACGCGTATTCCGGCTCCGGTGTTGTTTTAGATATCATCTCCTTGATCAGCTTTTCATCCAGATTACAGAGATTATATTTGGGGCAGATATGCCCTATTGCGTAATCCTCAATGCCAGAGAATTTCCTGCAGTAGTGCCCTCCCCCAAACCCTACGGCAACCGGAGCATCCTCTGGTTCACCTTGGACTAGGTCTGCTATAACGTCTGCGGCAACAGCACATGCCCCCAGGTCGCCCCATTCCTTCTGTGTGCTTCCGACCTCTACAAAGATTACAGGAAACACTAGTTCGGTTGGTCCGTGATGGGTGGCCTCAAAGCTTACCCCATACCTGGGTTTTCTTTCTCCTCCAATCTCTTTCATCGAGATCAGGGCATGCCTCAGATACAACGCAGGTGATATCGCAAGGGTTCTGTCTCTGCCGCCCATGTCCGCTGAGCCGAAATTCCCCGGCGAATGACATGTTAGGGAGGGTTTCCCAGATCCTGAGGCATGTTTTGAAGCAACAATACAGACATCTGCTTCAATACCGCCTAGTTTTTCAAGATAAAGGATGCTTTCTTCGGATCTTATCGAGTCCACCCCCTTATCTTCCTCCAGAATCCTGGCTATATTCCCGCCTGCCGCATCCCCCCGGTAGTAGAGAACTATCTTGTTATCCATTTATCGATTTCGAAATCAATAGCTTTTTCTATCTCCCTGATCTTATCTGGATTAGCTTTTGTGGACGGCTTTGCCGGCAGATAAACACATTTCTTATCCACGGAAAGTTCATAGGCTCCGATCTCTTTTGCTCTCTTGATTATCTCCTGCTTATCCATCCCGATTAATGGCCGGTATATGGGGCTTGTAACCTCACTCAGTATCTCAAGATTCTCTAGTGTTTGGCTTGCTACCTGGCCCATACTTTCTCCGGTCACTATTCCATGAGCATCCTCTATCTCTTTTATCCTATCAGCTATTTTATACATCATCCTCTTGCATACGATGCAGGTATACTTCTCTGCCTTCTCGGATATGGTTTTCAGAATCTCATCATAGGGTATGATATAGGTTTTTATCCTGTGAACAGAGTACTCCTGTAGTTTCTCGATTATTTCTTCGACCTCGTCTGTGGAGCCGAAATGTAGCGCGATTATCTCACAACCTCTTCGCATGATCATCCACGCGGCAACGGAGGAGTCGACGCCCCCAGATATTAATGCGATAACCTTGCCCTGAGTCTTATATGGAAGCCCCCCAGCCCCCCTTATCTTTTCATCGAAAACAAATCCTTGCCCGTCCTTTACCTCCGCGTATATGGTTTTATCGGGGTGACTTAGATCAACTCTTGTGTTGATGGAGTCCAGGATTATATCCCCTAGTTTTTCCTCAACATCCTTGCTGCTGAATCCATGTCTCCCTGTTCTCTTCACCCTCACCGCGAATGTATCTCCTTCATCTATTATCTTCTCTGCCATATCTGCCGCCACCTTCCCCAGCTCACCTATATCGGCTTTTGTTTCTATTGCGGGGCTTAGGGAGACAATCCCGAAGATACTCTTGAGGGAGTCCGCTACCTTTTTGGCGTTATCTGTTTGGATGTAAATCCTGTGTCTCTCCCTGAGTATTTCCCCTTGGAGGGATTTCTTTTTCAGTTTCAGTTTGATGTTCTCTATCAGTTGTCTCTCAAATCTCTTCTTCACGGGTTCACCTTTCAGGAAGATTTCACCGTATCGTACTATGACAACATCATACATTTTTATTCTAGGATTACCATTAGACATTACGAATCATTGGTTAATATCCACTATAGAGGGATGAGATGGCAACATTAATAGATCTGCCGGCATTAACGCCTAAAGTAAAGCGGTCATTTCGGGAGCTGCGACAGCTGGCTAATCCCTTCCGAACGGAAGATTTTTTTAGGGGCTTTGATAGGGAGATATACATAAACATAGTATTGCTGTTGTTTCTGATAGTCCCGTCTATGATAGCATGTATCTTAATAAGCAATCCCTATGACTACCGGATCCTCGTCGCAGTTTTTTTGGTTGTATTCTTGGTGGTGTTGTTCTTCGGGAATTATGACACGAATCTCCTCATCTTATTTGGATTATTTATTTTTGCCGGGTATTTCCAGTATTTCACAGATGCAGGCTATCCTTTCAGTAAAGCATTTAGGTTGTCGTTGATCTGTTA
>CBFCYF010000027.1:0-17252 GCA_965602195.1 uncultured archaeon
GGGATATCACGAGATCTGTATCTGCAAGAGATAATTCAAGTGGATAAAGCTGAACTCCTTCAAGTTTGGTTAGAGGCAGAGCTACAACATCAAATTTCCTCCCTTCACTATGCTCTATCCACTCTGGTTCATTTGTTTCAGGATTGAGTAGATATTCAATTTTTGCACCCCACATACCTAATCTCTCCTCTCTGTGATACCATATCTTTATTTCATCTGGATCAGCAAGTCCACTACCTGAAAGTATATCCCCTGTATCCGGATTCCTTCCAGTAACAACATGCCAGTTAGTGATAAGATAATTATCTTCATCCTTAGTGATAACAAATCCGGTCCCATTGCTAAATTTCGTTCCTTCACGGTAACACTCGATGTGCAAAGGAACACTAGACAAAGGGTCAATTAGTGTAGGCATGCTGATTTTCCCTCCTTTTTTATTTCTTCTAATTCCATATTGCCCTTCTCATTAAGCCCAATACTGATCTTAGTTTCTTTTTTCCAACTTTAGCTTTTTTATCAATGCTTTATAACACGTTCTATATCCTACTCAATCTACTAAGTGAGTTTTGTCATTTCAACCTTTTTTGTTGGTCTTACGAGTTTAATACTATTCCTGTCCAGAAGTTCTTGCATCTTTGGAAGCAGTTCCTCTGTAGAGTTAAATATTATCAGATCAGGCTCAATTCCTCTGGACGTATTCTTGGGCAAAGTTATCACTCCCACACCCCACGCTGTTTTATCATCAACCTTACTACTCTTAGGTAGGTTATCAGTAAAAAATTTCACACTCACTTTTATCATCCTAGATCCCCAAGGTTTCTTTTTAGTCATTTTATCACCCAAACTTGTTTTTAAATTCACTATGTAAATGTTATAAAAGATTCATTATATAAATATTATCCTCATTTTATAATTTTTTTATATTCAAAGTTACATAGTAACATCTAAATAGGAAATCCCATAAATAAGCAGGGATTTGAACCTCGGCTGTCAATCCCTACCTCGGCGCACCTTTCTTTTAGAAGCGTAAAATTATAAAGGAATTTTAGCTACCAAAAATGCAAAGCATTTTTGAGTAAAAGAAACGTGCACGAAAGAAAAAGGAATTGCCTTCGGCAATTCAACAAACTTCCTCGTAAATCCTAAAAAGGAAGGGGATTTTAATCCGAATCCCTATCCTGATATAGTCTGTGGTTTTTAATGTTTTAGTCCCTCTATAAGTAAGTTACACCTCGCTTTTTTAGATGATTCACTGATCAAACCAGCGAGCGGTTAAGAAAAGACCATATGCCGCGACGGAGTTGGTGCTCTACTTCACGGCATTTATTAAATCATTAATCCTATATCTAAGAATCCCGAAAAATGGCTAAACCCAAGAAAGAAGCAGAGGAAGAGAAAACAAAAGAAGAAAAAGAGTTCAGGCACAGACTGCGGGTTGCCGGGATAATAGTTGACGGTAATCTTGATGTGGAGCGTGCCATGTGGAACATAAAAGGCATTGGGCCCAGGATCTCCAAGTCTATAATCCAGATCCTTAACATCGATAAAAAAACCAGGATCGGCAGTCTAGATGACAAAGAAATAGAGGGAATCGAAAAAGCCATCGAAGACATAAACAAAAAAGTCCCCGTCTGGATGCTGAACAGGCAGAGAGATCCATATACCGGAGAAAATATTCAGTTAACTGGCTCTGATCTGGATATGGCTCTCAGAGAAGACATAAACACCCAAAAAGGATTGAAATCCTACAGAGGAATAAGGCACAGCACCGGTTTACCTGTGAGAGGTCAGAGAACAAGAACATCATTCAGGAAAGGAGCCACGATGGGGGTAAGTAGGAAGAAGAGATAAAAAAAATGGGCGACCCCAGAAAGCATAGGAGGAAGTATGCCAGACCCAAGCATCTCTGGAAGGAAGAGAGATTGGTGGAGGAAACCGGGCTCTGCAAAAAATACGGCCTAAAGAACCGGAAAGAGATCTGGAGGGTGAAACACACGGCTGACAACTTCAGAAAACAGGCCAGGAAACTACTTACCGCCAGTGACGAGGAAGCCAGCAAGAAACTACTGGGGAGATTAAGTAGGCTGGGGATTCCGGATATGACCTCATTAGAGAGTGTTCTCCGTCTCAGTACTGAGGATCTGCTGGAGAGGAGACTTCAGACGATGATCTATAAAAAAGGGATAGTAAACACCATAAATCAAGCACGTCAGTTTGTAATCCACGGCCATGTTATGGTTGGGAATAGCGTGGTGGGTGTTCCCAGTTACATGGTAACAAAAAATCAGGAAGAAAAAATCCGATTAAAAGAGGAGATAAGGAAGAATCTCATAATCAGTAAGAAGAAGCCTCCGGAGGCG
The DNA here is from genome assembly GCA_965602195.1 of uncultured archaeon. GTDB lineage: Archaea > Altiarchaeota > Altiarchaeia > IMC4 > QMZM01 > CBFCYF01. The sequence continues at coordinate 2,361 of CBFCYF010000027.1, forward strand.
AAAAGAGAGGGAACGGCAGGTGGGGCTACGATCGGTGGGAGAAAGAAACCCTGGAGGAGGGGAGGTAGAAGGTAGGATTAATTTATAAAATGGCGAAAAATTCAGAGAAAGAGGCAGCAGAGGGGGAAGAAGAGAAGAGAGAAGCTAAGAGCGTAAAAGAGAAACCCGTCGAGGAAGAAGCAGCGGAGGAAATCGAAGGAGAGAAGGATGAGGAATCTGCTGCCGGGGAAGAAAAGAAGACGGAATCTAAGAGCGTAGAGGAGAAACCCGTCGAGGAAGAAGCAGCGGAGGAAATCGAAGGAGAGAAGGATGAGACGCCTGTTGCCGGGGAAGAAAAGAAGACGAAACCTAAAAAGAAAAAGACTGAGATCTGGGGAATCCTCCACATCTACTCATCAAAGAATAACACGATACTGCATGTTACGGACATCACTGGGGCAGAAACTGTAAGTATAAAATCAGGGGGGCAGGTGGTGAGATCCCAGAGGATGGAGTCCTCACCATATGCTGCTATGAAAATTGCAACCATGATATCCCAGGATATAAGAGATAAAGGAGTAACTGGTGTGCACATAAGGGTTAGGGGTCCTGGAGGCCATAATGGGCCCAGGTATCCAGGGAAGGGAGCTCAAGCAGCAATCAGGGCAATATCAAGAACCCCCCTACGAATAGGCTGGATTGAAAATGTAACTCCCCAATCCAGGGGAGGCTGTAAACCTAAAGGAGGAAGAAGGGGGAGAAGAGTATAATCCTACATAATTTTTCCAAGAATGGACTTGAAGATAAAATCAAAAGAGGATAATAAGATCAGGTTCCTGATAAAGGGAATCGATACCAGCACAGCTAATGCCTTAAGGAGATTAATAATATCAGCTATCCCTGTAATGGCAATTGAGGAGGTGACATACTACGAAAACTCCTCCATTTTAGATGATGAATTCCTAGCCCATCGCCTGGGTTTAATTCCCCTAAAGACGAATCCAAAAACATATAATTTCAGGGATAAGTGCACCTGTAAAGGGAAAGGCTGTGGCAAATGCATCGCCACCCTCACCCTGGATGTTCAGGGACCCAGGACGGTATACACTAAAGATCTGAAATCAACCGATCCCGAAGTAGTTCCAGCATACACTACCCTCCCCATCGTAAAATTAACCTCAAATCAAAAAATAAAGCTAGAGGCCGTGGCACAACTGGGGGTCGGTAAGGAGCATATTAAATGGCAGGGCGGCCTGGCATCATATGAAATCAAGGACGACGGTTCATTTGATTTTTTTGTCGAATCATACGGGCAATTATCTGTTGAGGATATGCTGGAATCAGCATTTAATGTGTTTAATGAACGATTAGGGGAAGTGAAATTAATCCTTAAATAATATATCAAAATGCGGGGGTGCCCGAGTCCGGTCAAACACTGACGTCTTACCCCCTGATTATACTCACCACCCATAGGACGTCGTGGGCTAAAGGGGCACGGTTGAGGGCCGTGTGGCGCAGGCCTACGCGAGTTCGAACCTCGTCCCCCGCAACTGCCACTGTCAGTTGGCACCAAGGAGCCACATGCGCTCCCTGAAGTCGCTTAGTGGCTCTTAATGGGATGGCACAGGGAGATTAGTATAATTCAGGTTTAGAAAAATGCCGAAAACTTATGAATACAAGGATCCCAGAAGATTGGAGTTGATAAAGGGATTAGAAAAGGCTGCAAGGAAAGAAGATGCAGGCATATGGAGGGTGGTAGCAGAAGAGCTATCCAGCTCTGGGAGGAACAGAAGAGAGGTGAATCTCTGGAGGATAAACAAGTGCATCAATAAGGGAGAGACCATTGTGGTCCCCGGGAAGGTCCTTGGTAGTGGAACTATGGACCACAAGGTTGGTGTAGCAGCATTCAAGTTTAGCGGAGGGGCAAAAAAGAAGATTGAGGAGGCCGGCGGAAAAGTAATGTCCATCTGGGAGTTGATGGAAAGTAATCCAACGGGCTCAAAGATAAGGATAATAGGTTAAGGATGATGATAGTAGATGCTGAGAGACAGATTGTGGGAAGACTGGCATCATATGTTGCCAAAAAAGCCTTAATAGGAGAGGAGGTGATTGTGGTTAATGCAGAGAAGGCCATCATCTCAGGCAGGAAAGAGACAGTTCTGGAAAGAGAGCGCGGGAAATTAAGAATAAGAAACATAGGGAATCCTAGGAGGGGGCCCTTTCATCAAAAAAGACCAGATAAATATCTCAGAAGAAGTATCCGGGGGATGCTTCCCTGGAGGAAACCCCGTGGCAGGGAGGCGTTTAAAAGGGTAATGGTTTATATAGGGATACCTAAAGAGGAAATCAAAAAGAATCATGATATTGATGTAACAGAACAAAACATACTAAACCTTAAGGATTTGAGGAAGGAGGTGGCGAGATACGTAACCTTAGGTGAGGTATGTGACTCCATGGGAGGTAAATTTTAGGGTATCAAAATGGCGAAATATGTTCATAAAGCAGGAAAAAGAAAGATGGCGGTGGCAAGAGCGACTATAAAAAAAGGGAAGGGTAGGGTTTTAATAAACTCTAAACCGCTTGAGGCACATCAACCGGAAATAGCCAGGTTGAAGATAGAGGAATCCCTGTTGGGGATCTCTGATTATGTGGATTTAAGTAAGATTGATGTAAAAGTCAGTGTACGTGGAGGGGGGGTAATGGGTCAGGCAGATGCCATAGCATCATCTATCGCAAGAGGGTTGGTGCAGTGGAAGAGTGGTGATGAAATCCTCAACGCGTATCTGAGTTATAACAGGACATTAATCGCAGGGGATCATAGACAGACGGAACCACACAAGCCATCACAAAGTAGTAAGGGCCCGAGACATAAAAGGCAGAAGTCTTATCGTTAGTTGAAGAATTCAAGTTAAATTAATAACATGCTAAGATAAAAAAAATGATAATTCCAGTAAGATGCTTTACCTGCGGGAAACCCATAGCGCAGGATTGGGATGAATACCTGAAGAAGGTATCTGAGGGTAACGATCCAGAGGAGGTTCTAAACAAGTTGGGTTATGAGAGATATTGCTGTAGGAGGATGTTTTTATCTCACTCAGAGATTATAGATGAGACGATGCACTACAAAAAAATCTAAAATGAGATACACGAAATATGAAATAGCGAGGTTGATAGGGGCTAGGGCGTTGCAGATTAAGATGAGTGCGCCAATCTTGGTGGATGTCCCAAAGCATATCCGCAGACCTATCGACATCGCTAAACTCGAACTTACCCAGGGTGTGCTGCCCATGACTGTGAAGAAAAAGGGGAAATAGAATGGATGATAATGATATTGAGATACAGGAAGATGAGGGATTTCTGGTGCCCCTGGATGATTATCTCTCCAATGGGGTTCATGTGGGTTTAAAGTATAAGACTGCAGATATGAAGGAATTCATCTACAAAACCAGGCCTGATAAACTCTCTGTTTTTGATGTTAGAAAGATAAATGATAGGATTAAGATTGCTGCTGATTTTATCGCAAGATATAATCCGGAGGATGTTTTAGTGGTTTCCAATAGGGCTTACGGCAGGAAACCCATAGAGCAATTCGCTGGATATACTCATACTAAAATAATGAGTAAGAGGTTTGTTTCAGGAACCCTCACTAACCCAAACATAGGAACCTATTGTGAGCCTAGGCTGCTTATAGTCACTGACCCCCGAGGTGATCATCAGGCGATCAGGGAGGCATCTACTATGGGCGTTCCGGTGGTTGCTATCTGTGATACAAACACTATCTTCAAGAATATTGATCTGGTAATACCCTCCAATAATAAGGGAAAGAATTCTCTTGCTCTGGTATACTGGATTCTCACCAGGGAGGTTCTGAGAAACAGGGGTGTGGAGGACTTCAATGCCCCCCTAGACGATTTTATTTCTCAGGCGGAGCCTCAACCGTATCTGCTTAAGATGCAGGAACAGCAGAGAAGGTATAGGAGGAAGAGAAAGAGGAGGTGATTTACTTTATTATTCTCCCTTGGTATCTTACTCCCTCAAGATTCTGTTCTATTCTCATCAACTGGTTGTATTTGGCGTTTCTCTCTGATCTACAGGGTGCCCCTGATTTAATCTGGCCTGTTCCCAGGCCCACAACTAGGTCTGCAATGAAACTGTCTTCTGTCTCACCTGATCTGTGGGAGACCATCACATTCCAGTTGTTCTCCAGAGACAGTCTTGCTGCGTCTATGGATTCTGATACGGTCCCTATCTGGTTGACTTTCAGAAGAAGGGCATTGCAGGCTCCTAGTTTAATGGCTTTCTTTATTCTTTCGACGTTTGTAACAAGGATGTCATCACCTACGACCTGAATTTTTTTACCTGTTTTTTTGTTGAATTCAGTCCATGAACTCCAGTCGTCCTGCGCAAACACATCCTCAAGGGATACTATCGGGTAGTTATCGATCAGGTTCGTGTATTTGTCTGCGAGTTCATAACCGGATAATTTCTCTCCCTCAATCACATACCTGCCGTCTTTGTAGAACTCGGAGGCTGCGGCATCGATTGCGATCTCTACCTTATCTTCATATCCGAGTTTGTCTACTGCATTAAGAATCAGATCCAGCGGCTCCTCAGCCTTCTTTAGGGGGGGCGCGAATCCTCCCTCATCCCCTACATTAATGGCGCCTTTGCCGTACCTGTTCCTGAGTATCTCCTTCAGTGTCTGGTATACTTCAGCGCAGATTCTCACCCCCGCAGCAAGGTTTCCGGCTCCGGTGGGCAGGATCATATACTCCTGTATATCCAGTTCATTACCTGCATGTGATCCTCCGTTTATGACGTTCATGGAGGGCGTTGGCATCAAAAGCTTTTTGTTTTCTGATAGGTCTGCGATTCTCTGATATAGTGGGATCCCGAGCTCTGTGGCGGAGGCTCTTGTTACGGCCATACTAACTGCGAGAATAGCGTTTGCTCCAAGCATTGATTTATTTTCTGTTCCATCGAGTTCAATCATCTGTGAGTCTATTTCCCTCTGGTTTCTGCAGTCTAAGCCTATTATCTGCTTGGAGATGTTTTTGTTCACATTACCCACAGCCTTCCTTACGCCCCTGCCCAGATACCTGTCTCCTCCATCTCTGAGCTCAAGGGCTTCATGTATCCCTGTGCTGGCTCCGGAGGGTACGATGGCTCTTGAAGTTCCATTCCTTGTTTTCAAATCCACCTCCACTGTGGGGTTCCCCCTGGAATCCAATACCTCCCTTGCCCTGACATCCAATACCTCATAATCCATTGTAGCTAATATATACCTGTGTAGAGAAATAAATTAATTAAGGTGTTTTTTTCCATGGCTCTTTTCGGCGACGATAAACGGGAGATTAATGAAATCAAGGCGGAACTGAAGAAGAAAACAGAGCAGGTAGGTAATCTATCTAAGGAGGTTAAGCAGTTGAGGAAGGAGGTGGAGCTCTTAAGTGACCTATGTAAAAGGAATGAGAGGAAATCCCTGGACAATGAGGAGGCTATAGGCGAGATAAAAAAAACTAGGGTTTGATGCCGTTAACGTAATCCAGAAATTCCTTCCTCCACCCTGAATAAAGCATGTCATAATCCACCCTCCCATATCTGCGGACCTGATCATTCATCAGCCTCAGGTAGATCCTGTTGGCGTTCACGGTTCCCTTAAGCTCCAATAATTCACCTAACTTCTCTTTATGTGATAACTCCACCATACTCTTAATCATCTTCTCCCTGAACAGGATACTATCCTCACATTCTGCGGGAGACATCTTCTTCTGCATAGCGATATCCTTTACCACCGCAGATGATTCCACATGGAACACCTCCACATTACTTGCCTCATCATAACTCATAATATCAACAAAAGCTCCCTCCCTCTCAGGGTTACTGTCCCATATCTTTCCCACCTCCGTGATATTCCTTAAATATCTTTCCTTCCGGGAACCCGCATCCACCTCCCTGTAACCCAGGGAGACCACGATATCCACCGCCTTAAAGCTGGTCGAGGGAACCCCTAAATCATTTGTAACCCTATCCCATGTATCATAGGGCGTGCTTCCATGTATAGTCCCTAAAACAGCATTACCTGCAGCCCCCACCCTCATAGCCTCAAACAGAGCCCTGGCTTCAGTACCTCTCACTTCTCCCAGGATAAGAACACTCTCTCCCAGACGGAGGGCTGCCCTCAGGTTCTCCTGAGGGGAGAGTTCATAGGACTGCCCTGCCTTGGTAGTGGAGATAGGAGGCCGATTCCTCAGATGCTCTATCTTCCACCCACATCTCCTCAGATAATCCACGGATATCTCCGGTGTATCCTCCATAAGAACGATCCTGTCATCCTGCCTGATTTCAGCGATTAATGCAGATAACAGGCTTGTTTTCCCGGAACCCCTGGCTCCGGTAACCAGAATAGATCTCCTGCCGCCAACCAGCAGACCCAGGAGGGCAGCGGACCTTGCAGACATCATATCCTCATCCACAAACTTTGCAAGCGTCCAGGGTGTTTCCTTATGTTTCCTGAAGGCGTAGGCGATCCCGCCGAAAGACGAAGGCTCCCTTATCCCTGCAACCCGTATCCCAAGCTCCCTTAACTCCATATCCATCACAGGATTCGCCTCATCGAATGGTCTGCCCCCAATCGACCTGAATTTAGAGGATATTTTCTCCAAGTCCTCCTCCGAAAGAGACAGGTTCGTGGTGCAGATGCCATAATCCCTGTGGTCGATATAAACCGGAGTAACCCCTGGAGGAGAGTCCACATAGATGTCGAAGATATTGGCGTCTCTGAACAGAATCTCAAGCACACCATAACCTGCAGTGTATCTCGCAAACACCTCAGAGAGCTTCTCAACGTCTGCCTTCCTAAGATTAAAGCCGTATTTCCTGTCAAGGTCCATGATGAGGTCATAACCTGTTCTTTTGAAGTATGTTCTTGCCTCAGCAGGGGATATTATGTCCAGGATATGTTCCTCGGAGACAATTTCTGCCACCTTATTCATGATATCCACGTCTCCGGGGGAAAGCCACATCTCCGGGAGATTAACGAAATAGAGCCTGTTCACGCCATCCAGGTCATAGATCCTTATGTCGGCGTCGGAAACAGAATAAATATCTTTCAACCGCGCGCCCTCAGGGATCCTCCATTCAATGGAAGACGATATGAAGGCAGGCTGTATCACCGGGCTGAATAAATCCCACAATTCATCCCCCTTAAGATACCTCCTGATAACTACGGTACCTTCAAGTTTCCCGATCATCTTATCAATGACTTCGATGTAGGATCTGACACAAGCCGGCTTGAATTTAGCTTTAACGTGGGGTTTATCGTACTGCTTCCTTAGTGATACCAGCATATCATAGACTTCTGTGGGTTTATAATATGCCTGCTTGCATGCATCCCTGATGAATTTCTTCCAGTCGTCATGTCCCCTATTACATCTGCCTATATCCGTCCACGGTTCATCTTGCTGTATCTGCTTTATCGTGTCTCCGATCTCCTGCAGAATCCCTACCTGCTCCCGCCCGTAGATCTCTGCATAACCTCCTTTATTGAATCTGATCTCATCTACCTGCCCCCCACATACTAAGTCCATGGTATTTCTCAGACAGACTCTGTCGCTAACACTACCCAGGTTCCCACATCCTGTGCAATCTATGTGGGCAATCCTTCTTCTTCCCATCTCGCTAATGTTGTAGCTGCATTTCATCGTCTCTAGGAAAGGATTATAGATGAATTTCGGATATTTCTCTCTATTATAATTACGGAGCCCGGAGAATAAGACACATTATTGTCTATCCGGGATCTCACCGCCGCAGATTGTTGAATTCCACTGTATTCTCCCTTTAAATGAACCCGCACCCTCTGGGGGCATATATTGATTTCATAATCTTGCACAATGCCTTTCTCCGGGAGATCATATTTTACCTTCAGGTAGTTGGGTGATGAGGCAACCTCATCCAGGACTCTTGCTATATCCCTTGATGTGTGGGATGCCCAGGTTACTGCCTCCATCCTGCAGTATTCATTATAGAAGCCCCACATAATCGTGAAAATCATTACCCCCGCTATTAAGACTGCGAGCTTGGAGAGTTCCCAGAACTCCCCTCCACTGCCTAGTTTTTTGTTTTTCATCATCTCCTAACTGAACAGCCTGCTAATAGATAATACCCCTATAAACACGAGAAGGGCTACCGGTATGCCTTTGGCGATCTCCAGTCTCACCAACACCCGGTCATCTCCGTTTTCCAGTATGGTGACGTATCTTATTAAAACCATCATCAAAAGTATCATGTAGATTCCAACAATCAACTGAAGCATCTCAGGGGTGGTTGTTGGGGCCTTAAGTAACAGGCCTCCTCCCATCTCGGAACCAAATGGGTTTGAGGCAGATGTACTGTAGACATTTTTCCTGAAGATCTCTGCTATGTAAACCGTCAGGGCACAGATGGCAGGCGATATAACTGTGGCGGTCATCTTCATCATGGACATAGTGTATGATATCTTCTCTTTCAGCCTGTCCTCAACTCTCTTTATCTCCCGGATGTGGTTGGCTCCCGTGATCAGGGCATCGGATGCCGCTCTTATGCTCTTTTTCATACTTATGGTGAATATCTTGAATATGCTTCGTATCATCCCGGAGTGGATATCCTTTAATGCACCTTTATCTGGATCAAATAACGCATCCTCCAGGGTCATATTCATATATCTTATGTTTCTCACCCCTTTCTTGAATATCCCTGATATCTGGGATTTCCTTTCCCCTCCGGGCTCTGACATCATATTACCTACCCGTATGAAGGCGTCTTCTGCAGCCATACCACTCATCAATCTATTACCTAATTGGAAGGCGGCCTCTATTGTATCATTTTCGGTGTCGCTTATTGCGTCTCGTATCTCCTTTTTTGGATTGGATGTTCCATGGAAGAAAATCCATAACCCCGCTGAGACTCCGACAATCACTGCCAGAGTGTTTATCTCATTGAACAGGGGCAGGGAGTAACCTGTAAGATAAGGCAGACTCAGCAGGGAGATTAGTAATGCTGTACTCACAGAAAGCCATCTCACAGACACGTATCTTCCCCGAAGCTTTATCTTCCCTTTTGGTGGAAGCCCAGGGTAATCATCAGGTATTTCAATCGGAGAGAATGAGGCGGGTCTCTTATCGAGTGTATAGTCTGAGTAAAGGAATACCCCAGCTACTATGGCAATCAACACCAGGAAGATGTTTGAGGGTGTTCCGAAGCCCATCCCCAAAAAGGAGATCAGGGGTATGAGGGTGATGATAACCAGCGGGAATATAGCTCCTCCCATAAAGAGAACCATTGTTGGGATCCTCAGATAGCCGATGAACATCTCGAATTTTTTCTGGATGCTGTCTAATATACTCTCCAGTGCCCTGTCGAGGGTGTTCAGTCTTCTTGTCTCTGATTTCTCTATCTGGGATGTTCTTATGGCATACATTGCGTCCTCGAATCCTTTTATTTCACCGCCCCATTTGCGTCCGAGTACTGGCAGGGCTTCTCCGATTCCAGTGTACCCTCCGGCCCACACATCCTTCAGTGCTCTTTTCAGGTCATCTGCCATCTCTCCTTCCCCGTGTTCTGCGGCAAACTTCACGGCTTCCTCTAGGTTGGGGTTCTGCTTTAAGGGTATTATCATGTAGGCTACGATTTCCGGGGCTACCCCCACTGCCTTCATCTTCTTTGAGGACGCCAGCTTCTTAGGGTAGAGGGGGATGTAGTATAGAATCAACAGTGCGAGGGTTAAACCTACTATAAGGGGTGTGATGAAGTCGCCTCCGTAATATGTTATGGTTCCGCTTAAGAGTAATGTGGCCAGTATAAGCCAGAATGCGCAGATCCACGCGGTTGAGACGATTTCCCGGGCATCCACCTTTAATCGGGTGAAGGTGACTGCGTTCTCCAATTCTTTGTCCCATTCAACAGTTAATCCTTTAAGCATCCAGCTGAAGTATTTGTTCATGGACGTGCATAGTTTCTCGAATTTATTGTTTTGCCTGGGTTTCATCTCTTTTTTTAAGTAATATTTATATATGCATGCACTATATAGAAAATAAGTAAAATGGATTTAAGGCGTTTTTTTGGGGATGATAGGGGTATTGAGACCAGGGTTCTGGTGTTTATTCTGGCGGCGGTTGTTTTGGTGTTGCTGATAGCTATGATAACTGGTGTGATGGATCAGGCAAAGGACCTGATTGATCAGGCTATAAGCAGTGCGAATGAGACAATCAATAGCACCTCTTGATAGTATCCGCTCATCGAGGCTGGGGGGTGGTAAGGGTATGGAGTCTTCTCCTTTTTACTTAATCTTAGCTTCTATTATCTTGTTTCTCACTGCCTTGGTTGTGTTCCCGGCTTTTAACAAGTGGCAGGGGACTATGGATGAGGGCAGGGCTGTGTCTGAGACGGAGAAGGTTGTTGATGCTGTTGAGGGCGTATATAGGTTGGGGGATGTGGGCTCCACAAAGCAGGTGAGGGTTGTTTTACCTTCAGGGTATTTGATTGATGTGGGTAATTCTTCCTTGTCTCTTGAGCGGGGAGGTAGGACTGTGAGGAGTTATTTTTTTCCCGGGAGGTTGGTGTATCGGGGGGGTGATGAGTTAAGGGGTCCGGCTAGATTTAATGTTACGGTGGTTCACTGGATTGTGAATGATTCTTCCCATGAGAATAAGTCTTTTCTTATTGAGGTGTTGAGGTGAGGTTGTTGGGTGGCAGGGGTCAGGCAGGCCCTTTGGGTGAGGATTTTATTTCTCTTATTGTTGTGGTGTTGGCTGTTGTGGTGTTGGTGGTTTTTTTGCTTGGCGTACTCCAGAATCAGTTTTTTCGGTTCAGGGAGCTTGATATGTACCGGGTGGGATGGGTTGTGGCGGATGGGGTTTCAACGGAGTGGGCGTATAATCCTTATTGTAGGGTTCTGGATGCTGCAAGAGTCTGCAGTAACTGTAGTGTTTCTTTTTCAGGTTATAATTTCTCTTATTTGGTGTGGAGTCTAAGGGATTCGGTGGAGGTGTGTTCCTGTGGCCCGTCTTCTTATGGGGGGGATGTAAAGGTCATACGGCTTCCAACTGCTCTGCGACTGAATCGCACAGATACTGTTCCCTCGGTTCTTGAGGTCAGGGTCTGGTCAATGAATTAATTCTGTAGTAGGTGGGTTTGTCAGGTATTAATACGTCCGACAAGCTTATATATAAACTTATATGTATATATATTTATATGGAGAGCAGATATCATATGGTGGTTCCAACCATATACCACTGGCCAACCCTGAAGACAGTTTTATCAGTGGAGAAGGCTCTAAAGGAAGCAGACGAAGCCATATCCATCGAAGAACTTAAGAGAAGACTACCCACCAAGATAATGGACCAAACACTAAGATTAATTCTAGCATATCTAGAGGATAAAGGTATGATTCTGGTAGGTGAAAAAAGCATACTCTGGATTGAAAACAACGATCCGCGATTTATCAAAATGATAGAAGAAAGTAAAGGCATAGAACTATGACCTTTAAACCTGTGCGGGTGATACTTATCGGCGAGGCTGAAAAGGACTTTGAACAGCTAAACCGGGTGGTTGGTAAGGAACAGAGGAAAAGCATACCTAATTCAGAGAATCAACAACTACTACGATCCATAAGGCGTGCAGTTGAGTTGCTAAAGGAGAATCCAATGTTTGGAATTCAGATAAAGAAGAAATCAGTTCCCAAAATGATGGGATTAAACATCCAGACAGCAACATCAACGGCAGATACGACCAGATATGCTGCACGGGAACCCTTGGCGAACCCAGCTCCTACGGGGAGTTATCAGACGTCATCCGGTGGTGCCACTCCAGAAACTCTCTGGCTTTCATAACTCTTACCCTTCCTTTCACCTTCCTTGTATGGAAGTCTTTATCTCCGCTTACCAGTACATCTATGTCCCCTCGCATTGCACAGGCTAGGATGGGGGAGTCTTTCTCATTAATAAGTTTATTGGCTTCTTCAAGATAGCTGATGTAGTCTTCCTTTCTCTTCACTTCCACGGCTCCGGAGACCAGAAGCCTGTTCAGCAATTCAACAGCCTTCTTCTTTCTATCTCCCGTAAACTTTTTCTCAACAGTTCTTCTGAATTCAGCGAGAATATAATCTGAGACCACCAACCTTATCTTTCCGAGAATTGCCAGCCAGATTACCTTATTCTCCATTCCCCTGAAACCTAATCCCGAGAACAAGGCGTTAGAATCGAGAAGAACTTTCACCCTCCGAACATCTCCCTGTGGACTTCTCCTCTAATATCTCCTTTACCTATTTCTTCCCTGCTTATGTCTTCTTCTTTCACCAGCTCCATGAATCCACTCATCACCTCGAAAAGCTCGGCTCTTCGGATCATATCTCTTATGGCTTCACTTCTGGAGGGATATTCTCCCTCCCTGACTCTTTTGTCTATATCTTTTATCTCCTTTTCCGGAAGCCTTATCTGTATAGTCTCCATATGTAATTGCTAGGAATTACAGATTTAAATAGGGAGGCATCAGACTATCAATTATCCGATGAACTGCCGGACACCACAACAACAACATTACCGCCTATGTGAACTCGGAGCATCCTGTTCCTCATGCACTGGGTGGGTTACCCTGGATGTGAACCATGATGCATGTACAGCTTCATATGATGCCTGCGTCAGAGACGACAACATCAACGGCAGATACAACCAGATACGCTGCACGGGAACAGTCCAAGGGATAACACCACTATAATCGTTTTCTTTTTCTCCTTATTTTTTCCCTTCCATCCAATAGTAGTAACCTATGAGACTCCTGAATCTGGAACTGAAAAACTGGAGCTGCCACGAACACCTACACATATCCCTTGCAGGCGGCCTGCAGATTGAAGGCAGAAACGGCACCGGCAAAAGCAGCATACTGGACGCGATAAGATTCATCTTCAGCGAAAGTGCGCGCGGCTACAGAAACAAAATCAAAAACGGCGCCAGAAGCTCCACTGTGAAACTGGAATTCGAAGACGACGGCAGCAGATACCTCGTAGAAAAAAAACTGTTTCTAAACAAGCAATCAACAGCCTACATGACCACAAACTCCACACAAATAGCCGACAACCCCACAACCGTCCACCTTAAACTACAAGACATCCTAAGCGAAAAAATCCTCGACAAACTACTCTACGTACCCCAGGGAGGGCTGACGGAACTGATCAACAACCTGCAGCGGATGGGAGGAAAGAAGGAACTAGACTCCCTGCTGGGACTAGATCAACTGGAGAAAGTCTATGAAGGAGCAAAAAAAGAACACAGAGAACTGAAAATAAAATCCGAGCTACAGGAAGAACAACTAAAGAAATACCCGGAAAACGCCGACAGAGAATACCAGAAGGAAATCAACAAACACATGGAAGAAAAAGAAAAACTCAGAAAAGAAATAGATGCTAAATCACAGGCAAAAGAAAAACTAAGTTCACAGACCAACAAACTAAAAGAAAAAATCGAAATCCTACAAAAAACCAAACAAAAGATAACAGGATATGAGAAAAACCTCAACCAACTGAAACTTCAGACAACCGGGAAAAGAAAAGACCTGGAGATGGTCAACCAGAAACTCATGGATATAAGAAAGAGAAGAGATGAGCTTGTGACCTTAGAGGCTGAAGAAGAAAAACTAAGGAAATATGTGACAATAAAGAAACACTTAACTGAACTCGGAAAGAAAAAAGATAAACTCACAGATATCGGAGACCTAACAAAACTAGGTGAAAAAATAAGACATATACGGGAAGAGATTACCCGGGGAAAAGAAGTTCAGGGTAGATTCGATGAGGAAGCAAATAAAGTAATTGATGTGGAAAGAAAGATTGCCGCAAGAAAAGAGAAAATGAGGGAGCTAAAGGAATACCTGGAGAAACTCACAGGCCTGGTGGGGCAGGCAAGATGCCCTAGATGCGGACAAAAACTCACAAAAGAGCATATGGAAACAGAAAACAAGATAGCAAAAAACAAAATCTCCCAGCTAAAAGAGAAACTAGGTTCACTGGATGAGGAACTAGGCAGGAGAAAGCAGAGGCTAGAGGAACTAACCCATGAACTGGAGGCCTTAAGCAAAAAGAAGATAGAGGTCGAGCATCTTAAAGAAGAACTCAGAGAAAAACACACTGAACAGGAAAACCTGCAAGAAGATATAAGGCATATAACCACAGATCTGGTGAACTCCTCTTATGCCGGAGAAAATATTGACGTCGTGGAAGATAAAATCACGCGGTTAAACAGGATACAGGAAAGAATAACCCTCTACAGGCAGGAGATCATAAGAGAGCAGGAATACATTAAGAGAAAAGAAGAAACAGAAAAAGAACTATTTCGCGCAAGTGAGAGGGAAAATGAGATTAAGGAGGAGATGTCTAAGCTAAAATACGATGAAACAGAATACTCTGCCCTGGAAAAGGAAAAAGATGTTGTTCAGAAGAAGTTCTATGACCTAAAGAGTGTCATTGAAACCACAGGCTTCCAGATCCAGGAAAATGAGAACATTATACGGGAGTTAAAGGAGAAAAACGATGAATACATCAACCTGAAAAGTAGATGCATGCAGATACGCCGGCAGATGAATCTGCTTGGGGAAGCCACAGACATATTCCATACCAACAAAGGTATTGTGAAATACCTCAGGGAGAGATACATCCTGGAGTTGGGCAACCTGATTACCTACTACTTCAAGGGAATCAATCAGAACCCCGCATACAGGGATATCTCCTTCAGCAAAGACTACGATATCAGGATAAAAGCACTGGAGGGGGAATTCGAGATAGATCAGCTTTCTGGAGGAGAGAAAGTTCAACTAGCTCTCGCATTCAGGATCGCCCTCATAAAAATGCTCTCCCGCACAGAACTACTGATACTCGATGAGCCCTTC
>CBFCYF010000028.1:0-16933 GCA_965602195.1 uncultured archaeon
GTGAAATATTGATTCTGCCTTTAAATAAGCCTGACACAAAAAAAATGATTCAATATTTTCCTACTCCAAGCCATGGATGTATTGCAATGGCTTAATACGGGCTACTATCTGAAGCTGATTTAAATGAGCAAAAATAGTTTAGAGAATCCAGAATCAGTTCTTGAAGACTTTAATAATTGACTCGGAGAAGAGGGTTAGTGAACTGGTGGCTTGATTTTCAGATGGTGATTGTTTTATCGCAGAGTGTGACTATCTCTGCCCTGATTTTCCTGTCCATTTCTCCTTCCAGTGCTGTTATCAGGGCCCCCATACCTCTCACTCTTAGCTTGGTCAGGGTGAAGTGTATGAATCTGGCCAGGGTCGTGGGGCTGTTATGTATTAGCAGGGTTGACAGTGAGTCTATTAGGAGGAATCCGTTTTCTCCGAGATTTATGCAGGCGTTGTCTATGGCGATTGATATTTCGGTTAACGCTGAGGTGCTGCTTACGAATGTCACTGTTTTGTTGTCGTTTTCGTTTCCTTGAGAGAGTCCCACCGACCTCATCATGGTGTCGATGAAAAACAGGTGTTCTGTGTTGATATCCTTTTCCCTGCACATTTTAATCAGCTTGAGGTAGGGTCTGCTGGATGTCACTATTATCCCATGTAATCCTTCTTCGGTGAGTATCTTCAGGGAGTCTATGGTTACCTCAAGTGTTTTTTCTGGCGCGGTTTCTATTAATATTATTTCTTCATCCAGTATGCTTTTCAGTTCCTCCCCCAGTTTGCCTGTGACGTCTTCCATTATCCCCTGATTTTTATTACTTTGTCGCATTGAAAGACTATGTCTTTTATGAATTTCTGTTTGGATAGTTCGGTTCCTACGTTCATGATGATCGCCGTGAGATCTGTTTTCCTCAGGGTTCTGGTCAGGAATTCCGCGAACCTGAGTGTTTCCGACAGCGGCTGGTAGAGCATGAGGGTGGTTATGGAGTCCAGGAACAGGAATTTTCTGGTTCCTTGTATTTTCGGCAGCATCTTGTATGTTGCTCTTGTCAGCTCGTCTATGTTGAGGTCTTTCGGGACGTATGTGCAGTTTTCCACGGGTTTATCTGTTTCTTCTGCTGCAGATGATGCGGCGTCGATGAAGTATATGCTGCCTGTGTCTACTTCTCGTTTCTCAAGCTGTTTTATCAGGTTGGTGTGGGGTCGCTGTATTGTTATATATAATCCTGAGTAGCCTAGTTCCGCAACCAGTACCTTGATTGTCTCCAGGTTCACGTTGAGGTAGTTTTCCTCGGGCACCTCAAATATTGCGACAAAGTTTTCCTTCTGTTTACCTATCTCCTCCTTCATTAATTCCGTTACGTTGGTTTCCCCTATCTGCAGGTTTGTCATTCCCCTCCCTCCGCCTTCTTCCGTTCGGTGATGTCACGGGCAACACTTAGAAGTAGCTTCTTACCGCCTACTTCAATAACTCTGATATGTGCTTCCAGCAGTATTACAGATCCGTCTTTACAGAGGTGAGCGGTTTCTATGGTTATCTCTCCTTTTTGCATCAGTTCGTGTATCCACGGCTTGACACGCTCACTGTAGCCTGGGGCGTTTAGTTCTTTAACATTCATCCCCAACATTTCTTCTTTAGTATAACCTCGCGATCTGTAGCACTCTCCATTAACGTAGAGTATATTCCCTTTTAGGTCGCTGACAATGATCGAGTCAGTAGCATTATCTAGAAGTTTGGCTCTAAGCTCCAAATCATCATCCGCTTGCTTGCGCTTGCTGATGTCTCTGTGGCTTGCCATCTGTGCAATAACATTCCCCTTATCATCCACTACTGTTGTTGATGATATTTCCACCTGGAAGAGTTCGCCGTTTTTTCTTCTGCTGATCAACTCTCCCACCCAGCCGCCTTCCATCGTAGCCTTAATTGCTTCTTTCAGCTTCGGCATCTGGTCTTCAGAGTAGATGAAGGCGATCTCCCTCCCTATTAACTCTTCTTTCGAGTAGCCGAACATCGTGGTGAATGCCTTGTTTACGTAGGTGATTCTGCCTTTCAGGTCGCCCATGGCCATCCCGTCAGTTGAGCACTCAACAGCCTGTGAAAATAATCTCAGTTTCTTCTCTGCTTTCTCCTTGCCTTCAATGATTTTTTTCAGTTCCTCTTTTTCCTTTCTGAGCTCAGGCGCCGTCTGCTTCATCGCCAACTTAAGGCTTACCAGAGTCCTGTCGAATGCTCTGGCCAGCGCACCTACCTCATCGTCTCTTTCCTTGCCTTCCACCTCGACCTTCAGGTTACCTCTGCTGATGTTTTCTGCGGTTTCTGTCAGTTTTTTGATCGGATTTGAGATGGAACGTGCGGTGAGGGTGCTGAATAAGATGGCAAGTGTTAGTAAAATAGACAATAGGATTAATATCCTGCTTCTCATTTCTGTTACAGGAGCAAATATCTCTTCTGTTTCATGCTCTACTACCAGAATCCAGCCTAAGCCTTTATAACTTCCATAACCCTCTGAATGAGCATGAGCAAATAATTCATCTCCCTCACCGGATATATCACCCCTTCCTATGAAATAGGGTACATGTTCCCCCTCCTTCTCAAAATGAGATAACAACTCACCAGAAACATCCTCAAGAAATTCAAATTCTTCTGTTGAATAAATTACGTTCCCCTCTTTGGTAAGCAATTTAAATTCCAGTGTTCCATATCCTCCATGCCTATGAGCTTCGTGTTCTACACTTTCGCCTAACTCAAATTTTTTTAGGGTATTGATCACACCTTCAATATTCAAAACAACCTTCATAACACCTAGGAAATTCCCATTTTCATCATCGATTCTTATACAAATATCGGTAGAATAAACACCCGCACTTCTATCGTATTCAACATCGGCTACATATAAACCATCATTCTTTGCCTTCTGCCACCATTCTTCATCCGCCTGATAATAATCAAATGTTTTTCCTGTCTGAATTACATTAGCGCCATATTTGTTTGTTATGAACGCTTCACTGAAAACTTCGTGATCATATCTTTCTCTATAGAATCTCATTCTTCCCCTTAATGCATTAGACAATGTATTATTCATTAATCCCTGCACAAAGGGCGTTATTGTTCCTTCTGGAGTAGAAACCCATTCCCTATCTTTTTTATCAACATAATCTTGAATATCCTCCAATCTCTCGAATTCTTGATTTGATTCAATAACAACGTCTCTTACACCAGGTAGCTGGGAGTAAAATTGAAATTCCTCAATCCGCATATGTATACACCCATCGAGCTTATTCATTATCTCTCCAGCCAGTAACACAGAACTTTCTCCAATAGACTCTTCCAGTGCTCTCTGACTTGTATCAATGGATATATACCCAACAACCCCGATCAACAGAGTAACCGCTAAAAACCCTAAAATCAATTTCATATATATTTTCATCTTACCTTCCCATCCCCCTAGTAAGCTGTCTTGTTGCCCTGAACGTCATGACTGACGCATACGCCATCAAAACGCTTGCGATCCCCCCGGAACCCACCCGTAAGCACCTAACGGTAAAGACATTTCATCTTATCTATCCGGGCATATCTACTTTCATTACACCTAATTTCATCAGATCCCTGTCGCTGATCTTATTCTTCTCTGAGGGCAGGACCCCCCCTCCAAAGATGATCGTAATCCTGCCCTTAAACACATCCCCCTTCTCTGGGTCGATAATACCGTCTGTTACCAGGCCGTCCACATACTCTATGATATCCTCCTGCTTCACAGCCCCGCTCTCATTTATCCTGTTGAACTCCACATCCCCCATAGGGCCGAGATTCCTTATGAATTCTCTTCTCACCTGCTCGAGGATGGTTGCGGAAACCTTCTTCGCCGTTCCTGATAGGACGCCCTCATAGCCATTGAACGTTTCTCCGACAACAATACCTTTATCTGTTATTGTATATCTCCTAAGGCTTTTGCTGTGGTCGTCTCCCCGCGTCTTCAATACAGATGCCATGAAATTTATTTCCCCGCCAATCTCAACATATTTCAATAGGAGGATGTTGTCTGTCATTGTTGAGAGGTGGGCATTAGTTAATGTCTCCACGCTCATCAATGAAGCAGTGGCTGTTGTGAAGATTGACGTAACCCCCGTCGACTTAAGGTAACCGTTAAGCAGCTTTGCGAAATGCCTGAACTGATCCACCTCAAATGCGTTTCCGATAGAAGACAGACTGTCGACCACAACCCGTTTGACTCCCATATCATCCACCACATGTTTTATATCAAGCAGATGTTCATCGATGTATTTCTCGGAAGGATAGGAGCACATAATCTTCAGCAGGTTCTTCTGCTCATAGTCCTCAAAATCCCAGCCAAATGCCCTGGCGTTCCGTATTATCTGATCCCGTGATTCCTCAAAACCAGCTATCAGGCACGGTTCGTTCTGTCTGAGTCCTTCAGCAATAAAATGCAATCCTATGATGGATTTTCCGGTTCCGCTGGCACCTGCAACGAGGTTAGAGGAGCTGCGGTAGACTCCTCCCTTGGTCATCTCATCAAAGCCCTTAACTCCCATAGAGATCTTCCCCGTCTCTGAGGCGTACTCCAAGGGAACGCTCAGCTGCGGGAACAGTTTTATGCCTGCAGATGTTATCCTGAAGCTGTTTTCATACGGCGTGTACTGTATCCCCCTCA
This sequence comes from uncultured archaeon, assembly GCA_965602195.1. Classification (GTDB taxonomy): domain Archaea; phylum Altiarchaeota; class Altiarchaeia; order IMC4; family QMZM01; genus CBFCYF01. The sequence continues at coordinate 4,656 of CBFCYF010000028.1, forward strand.
TCTTTATGATCCTCAGTGTTCTTGTTGGCTGGAATCTTACATCCTTCTGCTCAAGCTTGATGATGCCGTCGGAGATGAACTCCTCAACACCATAAACCGAGTACCCTTCTCCAACCACCTCGCTCGTCAACATGGTTGTGCAACCCAGAGAAGCCAGCATGGCCCCCAGATCGAAGATGAATCTCCTGATTCTGGCCCTGTCTTCCAGATTGTAGGCTACGGAGGTTATGGAGTCAATAATCAGCCTCCGGGCATCATTCCTTTTAACTTCTTCCTCGATCAGATTCAGGATTTTGTTTTCATCCAACCCCTCCCCAGTAAGGTTTTTCCTGATGTCCAGAACCTTGATTCTCTCATCCTCTATTATATCCCGACTGTAGTACGCCAGTTCCTCCAGATTCTTCAGTGTTTTGAACAGTGGTTCTGTGAATGTAACGTAGACGCCGTTCTCGTTGAACAATCTGACGCCGTTAAACAACCACTCAAATGCTAATGTTGTTTTGCCGGTGCCTGAGGCGCCGGACAGCAGAACAACAGAGCCTTTGGGGAATCCGCCACCTAGGAGGCCGTCTAGTTGGGGGATGCCTGACGCACTTCTATTGGCTTTAGTTAACATCTTTGGTTAATAGATTACCATTATGGCTATAAAACCCTTCCCTTTTTTTATATAAGCAGTCATTAGGGTAATAATAGTGGACGTGTGTTTAATATGCAATGAAATACCCTCTAGATTCGAGATATAAAAACCCCCTCACCTACATCTGCTTTCGTCTGCCTACACATCATCCCTCAAGGCTGTCCACTTTAAAGGTGCACTCCACCTGTTAAAGAAGAGATGGTGCAAGATGTACTAGGGGGATCTGCAGATAAGCTCAGGGAAGTTCGGCGAAACAGAGCTGATACATAGACTCCCAAAGCCAAAAGAAAAAAGATCATCCAAGACCCTAGGATCGCAGAGGTCGCTGAACTGGACAGTGAGTGTTCTGTCCTGAGTAAAGCCACCCCCCAAAAGAAGATCCTGAAATTCCTGGCACATAAAAAAAGGGAAACCCTACGCCAAAGACAGCTTTTCCGAAGCAGACAGACCACAACTATATTTCGCCCTCAGTGAGTTAGAACGAAAGGGAGTCATCCGAAAAGAAGGAAAATGCAAATACACATCTATCAACCCCTTCTTCCCAGAATACATCCAACTGCTCGAAGAACATAACCTGTAAAAGAAAACAAAACCGGAGAAGTCTAAATGGATATTCGCCGACCAGGCCGACTACATGAGATCCTTCACTGATATCTCCCTCTCACAGTACTTGCATATCAAAACCAGGGGATCAACACATTTAACCATGAAATCAGTCACCACAGGCTCCCTGGCCTTGTTTGTCACACAAGCTGGGTTAGAGCACCTCAAGGTCCCAATAATCTCAGACGGCAACGCAACCTTATTCTTCTCCACCACCTTATGATCCCTGATCTTGTTTATGGTGGCCTTCGGGGCGATAATAGCTATCTTATTAATCTCTGCAGGATCAAGGTCCCTGTCTTCCACCTTCACTATATCCTTCCTCCCGAGAACCCTGCTGGGTATGTTCATGGCAAGAGTGAGTGTGTAACCTGAGCCCTCCCCAATACCCAGAATCCTAAGCACCCCCAGAGCCTTCCCGTGGGTTATGTGATCAATTACCGTACCATTCTTTATGGTTTTTATCTTAAGATTTTTCTCTTCAATCATCCTAAAATTTTACGTCACAAACCAGGCATAGGAGAGCCATTCTCACCGGGACACCATTTATCGCCTGCTGGAAGTAACGGGCATGCTTCGTATCATCCAAATCCGGTGATATCTCAGAAATCCTGGGCAGCGGATGCATCACTATCGCATCCCCCTTCACTTTATCCACTACCTGCTTATCCAAGACATACGCCCCCTTAACCCTCTCATACTCCTGCGGATCCGGAAACCTCTCCCTCTGGATCCTGGTCACATAAATAACATCAGAGTCAGCTATCTTCAACCTGGATGTCTCCTTCACCTCAACGCCCTTATCCCTAAGCTCAGCTATCACCCTCCTAGGCATCCTAAGCTCCCGGGGTGAAATAAACCTCAAACCAACATTATAATTCTCAAGGGCATTGGTGAGTGAGTGCACCGTCCTCCCATACTTCAGATCGCCAACTATCGCTATATCCAGGCCATCAATCCCCCCAAATTCCTTTTTTATGGTATACAAGTCCAACAACGTCTGGGTAGGATGCTGATTTGCTCCATCCCCTCCATTAATAAGGGGGATGTTAACATTCTCTGATGCAAGCCTTGCAGAACCCTCTATCGGATGCCTTACCACAATAACATCCACATAGCCTCCGGCTATCCTCACAGTATCCACTATAGTCTCCCCCTTAATCTCTGAGCTCACATCCGAGATATCAAAGCCAACCACCTTACCTCCAAGGCGCTTCATGGCGGCTTCAAAACTCATCCTCGTCCTTGTGGAGGGCTCAAAGAAGAGGTTAGCTAACAGTTTACCATCCATCAGATTCAACGGGCTCTTAGAATTCAGTTTTTTCTCCATAAGCCGGGACTTCTTAAGGACGAAATCGATCTCCTCCCTGGAGAAATCCCTGATGGAGATAATATGCTTCTTATTCCACTTCATCAGATAACTAATTAGAACTAGGATATAATAAATAAGGAAGAAGAAGATGAAACTGGTAAGCGCCTGCCTTCTCGGGGTTAAATGTAGATACGACGGTAGAGATAAGAAAGATGATGATGTATTGAGTCTGTCAAGGAAGGAGGTTCTGGTTCCAATATGTCCTGAGCAGTTAGGGGGTCTGCCAACACCAAGGGAAGAGCAGAGGATAATCAACGGAGATGGTGATGGTGTTCTTAAGGGACGAGCAAGTGTTGAGACAATAAGCGGGATAGATGTCACCGAAAATTTCATTAAAGGAGCGGAGGAATCGCTGAAGATAGCGAGATTACTTCACATCAAAGAGGCAGTTCTGAAATCCAGGAGCCCCTCATGCGGTTTTGAGGGGGTTACCTCAGCCCTTTTCAGAAGAAACGGGATAGAGGTAAAAAGCGAACATGATTTGAGTAAATAAGGGCGGAGGATTACCTGCTACTTATATCCGCTGAAATTAAATAATATCTCAGAACGAAGATGAAGGTTGTGCTTGCATATTCCGGGGGGCTGGATACCAGTATCTGCATTAAATGGCTTAATGATAACTATGGGGCTGATGTAGTGACATTAACCCTTGAGGTGGGCCAGGAGAAATCCGATCTGGGGGCAGTAGAGGAAAAAGCAGAGAGGCTTGGGGCAGTTAAAACCTACAGCATCGATGTCAGGGAAGAGTTCGTTGAGGAATACATTAACCGGGCGATAAAAGCCAATGCACTGTATGGAGGGAAATACCCTCTTTCCACCGCACTGGCAAGGCCCTTAATCGGGAAATATCTGGTTGAGGTCGCAGAGAAAGAGAATGCGGAGGCTGTAGCCCATGGCTCCACCGGAAAAGGCAATGATCAGGTTAGATTTGATGTGGCGGTAAGGGCGCTGAATCCGAAACTGAAGATTATCGCCCCCGCAAGGGAATGGACTCTGACAAGAGATAAGGCGATTGAATACGCCAAAGAAAATAATATACCTGTTCCTGTGGATGTGGATTCCCCCTACAGCACGGATGAGAATCTCTGGGGCAGGAGCATTGAGGCAGGATCTCTTGAGGACCCGATGAACAAGCCGCCAGAGGATGTCTTTAAATGGACCTCTTCCCCGGAAGACGCACCGGATAAGGCCCAGGAGATCAAGATAGAGTTCAAGAAGGGAGTACTCCTTAAACTGGACGGAAATAAATCCTGTGGGGTGGATTTAATAACAAAACTGAATGAACTCGGCGCAGAGCACGGAATAGGCAGAATAGATATGGTGGAGGACCGCCTGGTGGGTATAAAATCCAGGGAAATCTATGAGTGTCCCGCAGCGTCCATCCTGCTTGAAGCTCACAGGGAGCTGGAGAGACTAACCCTGACCCGGGAGGAGAATCTATTCAAAGAGATTGTTGATTCCAAATGGTCTCAACTGGTTTATTTCGGATTATGGTATGAACCGCTGCGAAAGGATCTGGACTCATTCATCGACAGAACCCAGACATTTGTTTCAGGGAAGGTGAATCTAAAATTATATAAGGGTAGTGTATCAGTTATTGGAAGAGAATCAGATAACTCATTATATGATCTTGGCCTTGCAACATATGACATGGGAGACAGATTTAATCACGAGGCAGGGCAGGGATTTGTAAAGCTGTGGGGCCTGCCTTCTGAGATAGCCGGTAGGAGAGCGAGAAGGGCTTAGTTTCTGTTTCACCTATCAAGATAGTACATCTCAAATACCCTTTTTTTAATGATTAAATTATATATAAATGAATCACGGTAAATTATGGTTCGTTAAAATGATTATTGCAAGCAGTTATGTTGTTAAGGATATACTTAGGAGCATAGAAGGTGCCGTTGATAAGGGAGACTTTCTGGAGACCAGGAATATGATTGAAAAGTTTTCCATGAGATATGCACAAGACACGGACTTGCAGGTCATATACCATGATTTCCAGGAGTATATGGCTACAAGAGATAAGGAAAAATTACGTGAGCTGATGGTTAAATTAAAGGAGTTGATAGCGAGCAGAAAAATGGGAACCCCCAGCACTTTCACGGGGTCTTTATGGTACTCATCTACGAGACCTGGGACCCCCGCTGTTCTGAGAGCTGTATGAGTTCATCTATCAACAGGTTGTCTTTCTCTTATTGAAAATGGAGACCAGATTTAGGAGGATAATAAAAGAATTTGCAGTCGAACTTGCCATTTATACATTTCTTGTCGTCATATACTTCCTTCTGGTGCTGCGTTTTCTTGGTGGATTCCTGATGGATATATTCACAGAAGATATTGTTTTATACACCTTCCTTGCTCTTGGATTGATTATAATGCAGGGGGTGCTTCTGGAATACATCACATCATTTTTGATGGATAAGTTGAACATAGGTTTTGAGTCAGGAGTATAAAATGTATTTTCCAATTTCAGGGGTCGAGGTTAGCGTAGTTCTTTTAGCGTTACTGGGCTTTGTCGTAGGTATCCTGGGTGGTTTTTTTGGGGTGGGCGGAGGATTCCTCGCCACCCCGATGATGTATGTTATTGGCATCCCCTTCAATATTGCTGTAGGCACTGATCTAGCTCACATGGTGGGTAAATCCATTGTTGCGGCAAAAAAACACAGGTCTCTGGGTCATGTGGATATTAAACTGGGGCTTATAATGGTTTTCGGCACCATGATGGGTGTTGAGCTGGGAGCCCAGATTATCGAATACCTGGAGGAGACTGGTACGATCGATGTGATCCTGGGCGTCATATATATAGTGCTCCTTACTGGTGTCTCATTTTTTGTGGCATGGGAGAGTAGGAGGGCTCTGAAGACGGTGAGAATAGAGAAGATTCCGGCCAGAGACGCTCTCGGTTTTGAATCTATCTCGAAAAGAGTTCATGCCATAAATATTCCCCCCATGATATCTCTTCCTGAATCAGGAATTAAGTCTATCTCGGTATGGTCTATACTCTTTGTGGGGTTCGTTACCGGGGTGTTGGCCGGAACCCTGGGGGTGGGCGGCGGATTTATAAGAATGCCTGCCTTAGTTTATACCCTGGGGTGCCCGACCCACATAGCTATCGGAACAGATCTTTTTGAGATCATCATATCCGCAAGCTACGGTACCATAACCCATGGATTAAAAGGGAATGTGGATATAATGATTGCGTTGGTGATGCACACCGGAGCAGCTGTGGGCGCCCAGATAGGGGCCGTCTCAACCAAGTACGTCACAGGACCTAAGGTGAGATTGTATTTCTCAGTCCTTCCTTTGATTGGGGCTGCTCTGGTTGCATATGAATTACTACATAAAACAGGTTTCATTTGAAAATGAAAATATTGATGTGTGCAGACGGATCCAAAACCTCCAAAAGTGCCCTGAGATTTGGGACGATAATAGCTAAGGGCACAGATTCTGATGTCGATATCCTACACGTTGTTGAGGATGTGAAGAAAGATAAGTCTAAGGAGGTACTGGATGCGGCAAAGGACATACTTGAGAAAAGGGGTATAAAGAAGATTAAAACTAAAACAAGGAGGGGGAAGCCGGATCTGAAAATAATAAAGGAGTCTGAGAGGGGAGGATATGATCTGGTAGTGATTGGTTCTCATGGAATCAGTACGCTGAAAACATTCTTTTGCGGAGACGTGGCTCATAACGTCATAGAGCATGTCAAAATCCCAGTCCTCTTACTCAGAAAGAAGAGAAAGAAACTGAAGAAGATGCTGATGTGTACCGGAGGCTCTAAATATGCTGAAGAGGCCATAAGATTCGGGGGGGATATCGCCGTGGCGTTAGGTGCGAAGGTGACTGTCCTGCATGTTGTACCTCCTCTTGCTGGCATGTATCGGGGTCTTGGGATGAGCGAATGCATGAAAGATTTTCTCAAAACAAATACGCTTGAAGCAAAGTATCTGAAGAGAGCCGCGAAAATCCTTGAGGAGAAGGGGGTGGTGTCTGAGGTGGAAATAGCACATGGATTCCCTGCAGAGGAAATCCTGAATCAGGCTGAGGCAGGGGATTATGACCTGGTGGTTTTAGGTTCCCATGGAACGCAGGGAATCAGACGGTTTTTGATGGGGGATGTGGCATATAAGGTAATTAAACACTCTACTGTTCCATGTTTACTGGTCAAACCCAAGGAACTCCGTTTTTAGAAAATAGGTGAATGGGCTAAGACCGCTACTCAACCGTAAGCATATTGAATCTATCAAGAGCAGGGCTATCCGGGTTCACCCCCCCTACACTTGTGCCTTGTTTTCTTTTCCAAGGGCGAAGATGATTCCATTCAGGCTCCCCTTAAGGGCTCTGAACTCATCTTCCTTCAGAACAAGCGTATTTCCTGCGGAGGTGAGGGTGTACTCCCTCTTATCGGGATTAAATTCCAGACCTATGTTCATTTTTAAAGTGTATACCAGCTAATTATTTACCCTCCTAACTTAAATGTTTTTCGCCTTGCGTTGATCGGCGGTAATTGACTGGATATGGATATTTATCTCCTTAATTCCCTTTTATTAACATAATGGAAATATCCCTCAAGCCCTTATATATCTTTGTTCTGTTGATTTCACTGGTGGCTTATGTAGGCGCATCCCCTATGATCCTCGCAGGTGGGGTGAGTGTTGATGGCGAGCCGACACCCCAGGATACAGTTATAACTGTCTTGGTGGATGGCCAGGAGATTGGGAGGTATCTCACTACTCAGCAGGGGAGCTATTACATCCGCCTGGATGACGCTGAGAGATACGCTGGAAGAAAGATGATTGTTTATGTGGGCGGTTTGAGGGTGAGGCAGGAGGTAGGGGTGTTACCTGGGAAATTACTTCTTCTGGATCTGGATATTAATGTATCTCAGAGTTCGAAGCTGATGGTCACTACCTCCACAATAGAACAGGCAGGTGGGCCAACGGGAGGGATTATCTCATTCCCGCAGCATATCCCCCTCATTTTCGGGATCATCATCCTACTTATCCTGTTCTTAAATACACTGGCCACCATCTACGGGGAGAGATGGGGATGATGCAAATTCAGATAGCTCAAGCTGATATTCTTCTTGGGGATAAGGAAAGAAATCTGAGGGATGCAATCAAGATCATAAGGGACTCTGATGCTGACTTGATTCTTTTTCCGGAGGTATTTACTACGGGATTCGATTTCCTGAATCTGAACAGGTTAGGGGAAGGCATTAGCGGAGAAACAGTGGATGTGTTGAGGAGCGTATGCCGGGACAGGCTGGTTGCGGGATCGATTCTTGAGGTGGATGGGGGATGCATCTACAACACATTTCTTTTGGTGGGGGGTGGGGGGATTCTCGGAAGATACAGGAAGATTCATCTCTACTGGAAGGAAAAAGATCACCTTAAGGCGGGAGACAAGGTGAATGTGACCCAAGCCGGGGGATGGAATATGGGGTTTGCAGTATGTTATGATGTGCGGTTCCCTGAATTATTCCGTAGTTTGGGTGGGGAGGGTGCGGAGTTGATCCTGGTATGTGCTAATTTTCCTGCTGTGAGGCAGGAACAGTGGAGGACTCTCATCAGAGCCAGGGCGATAGAGAATCAGGTGTTTGTTGCGGCCTGCAATAGGGTGGGTGCAGACCGTGATTATGTGTACGCCGGGGGATCTATGGTGGTTGACCCGAGGGGCGACGTATTGCTGGAGCTTGGCGGCGGGCAGGAGGTTGGGGTGGTCGAAATAGATCTTGAGACTCTGAGGGAGGTCCGGGAGAAATTTCCTGTTCTCAGCGATATAAGGCTGATATAGTCCTCCTGGATAGGATAAGACCTGAAGCCTACGTCACTAAGTTGGTGGGTGATTCAGGGTATAAGCTGAGGGTTGGAGATTACAGGATCATCATAACTATTGATGAAGATAAGCTTCTGATTTTGGTTTTGAAGGCAGGGCACAGAAGGAATATCTACAGGTAAGGCATATTATGTTACATCCAGGTGATTTCTGCTGATGTATCGAGGATAGAAGAGGTTTTCCGTTAGGAAAATTTGGACGAAACGAAGTGAAGTTTTTTTATGCGAACAAAAGTTCACATAAAAGCCCTTATTGGGATTTTATACGAAGTTTTTCTTTAATTTGATTTCTATGATAACCCCCTGATGTCACATGAAATCAGATAAACCCATCTGCTTAGATAAGTCATTTGTGAACAGGGAGCTGATCTCCCTCTTCAAGAGCTTCAACCTCTGCTTAAGATAATCTGAGGCACCGTATTTCTCACTTAAATGTATAGAGATACCAAGATACTTAGTGACGTTACCCGCAGACACAGTCAGAAGAAGCTTCCCGCCGCACCTTATGCACTTCCCCCTTAAAGGCACCCTACGGTAAGATGCATTACAGCTAACGCACCTGAATTTCTGCCGGGAAAAAGACCTCAGATTACCGTAAGTATCCCTCAGGAAATGTGAATTAATTACCAGCTCCGCAACCTCCCGCTCATCTATAGCCCTGCTCTTCTCCGCAACCCTCAGCTGCGCCTCCACCTTCTCATCCATCTTATCCAGCCTGATGTATCTTGAAGTGAGAACCGGGCCAGTGACATCCCCGGTAGGATGAGTGAAAAGTAAACCAGAACAAGCATCACCATCAAGAATACTGCTGACTGTTGCAATATCCACCTCCGAAGGATTAACCCTGCCCCAGGTTTTCTCATAAAATTCAAGCGGATAGTGGTCGACGATCTCCACCTTATGCGCCTCATCATCCACCTCCTTCGGATCAAGAATAGTTGTGATGACAAGAGGAGCATCCATCTTACCCCCCCTCTTCTCAGGCAGATATTTACGGGAGAAGTTAATAAGACCCTCAAGGGCGAGTATTATAGCATCCTCATCGCCGTCGGCGTTTCTTCTCTTAGCTGCATGCCAGTAAGGATGAGCAAAACACACATTAGCTTTCGTAAACCCAATAATCCTGCCTATTATCCCCGCAGAGGTATGAGGAGCTAACCCAACAACCAGATGCCCCACCAACTCCCCCCTCCCCTCCACACCATAAAACGGATCAGTATTATAGAATTGAGTCAACAGGTTATCTACAAACCGAGCCACCCTCCTTAAATAATCCCCCCCAGATTCAGCGAGAATCACATCCTGAACCTTCAACTCAACCACCTGATCCTCATCCACCAGATCATTACCTAAGTAATCCCTGCTGTAACCTAACTCCCTTAACTTCTCGATTCCTGTTCCAATCTCCTTAGCCTTGAAATGCGTTAACGGAGCATCAGTTGCATCAAACCGTATAGTTCCATCCTTAAATACATAAACATCATTCCTTGCTCTTAGGATCCCCTTCTCCAAAGGCTCAGGGGCCTTATACTGGGATATCATACCCTTAACTCCCTTAACCCCCTTAACAGCCCCAACATTACCAATCGCCTTCCTCCACAGATCCCTGAGCTTTATCTCCCTCTTCTGGTAAAATTGGGTGTGTTTCTGGCACTTAGGGCACGTCTCCCGGGTGGTGATTATACCACAGAAAGGACATGACCTCTTCATAATAGCGGCTTCCCCGCAGTTTTCACATCTCGGATACATTGAAACCGTCTTGCATTCAGGGCATTCATATATCGCAACATCCACCTCCACAGAATTTCTTTCAGCAGCCACATTTATCAGCCTCTCCTTACCCCCACATCCTCCTATCGGAAACAGGGAATGGACCGCCGGCTTCATCTTCCTCTCCCTGGCTTTTTCCGGCCTGCCCATCCTCGCCCCAATATATGTGCCTGATTTTCTTCTGATCTTTACAGGGGAAAAATCAGCTACGTAACTAAAAGCAGTCTCACTCTTGACCTCCTGTTTACCCTTAAATTCCGCAATGGATGAGGTAAAATCCTCCCGGGTGAATCTAACCCCATCATGGGCTTTCAGGGGATACAACAAGGGGAGATACTCTTTGATTATCACATCCTCTTTGTCTACTTCGTGGGGTACTCCCAGGAACTCCAAGGTCTTCTTCCCCCCATCTTCATTATTCTTAACCACCAGAGCATTTAATTTCTTGTCAACGGCGCCGGTGGACAACCACATAACCATCTCCTCAACATCACTAATGCCCACATCCTCCCAGTGATATGTGTATCTGGGATGCAGTGGTGCATCAAATTCCTTTGCAATTCTCATGGCGTCTTCCACATCAGGCGTCTCAAGCGGGATATTCTCGCTTATCTTTCTCACCTCCAAAGCCCACCATTCCTCACAGTAACCTGCCGGCAACAATCGTGTATTAGTCTGGAGAAAATCCCCGTAGCTTACAAGTATATCTCCCAGAAAGAGAACCTCATCCAGCTCGTTTTTTACCTTCCTGGCGGTTTCCACATCATCCACTCGGATAACAGAACCATTACTTAGCCTCACAATCGGCCCCTCAATGGAATCACAGTTTGTTATTATGCATCCCTTACCTGGTCTTTCAACCTTAACCTGTGTTCCGGTCGCAATAAATTCATCCAACAAAAGCATGGTTGCTGGATGAATGGATTTTGCTGCGATCCCTGATGCCCTGTTTCTCCCATACCTCAACCTAAAGGCTCCTTTTGCGGACGGTGAGGCGAATATAGGTCTTCCACCCACCACCTCCGACATAAAACCACTTAAAGGTTTAACATCCCCTGATGCATCTTCTTCTTTCGCCTCCGCCTTCCCCTTACCGACCGTTCCAAGCCAGCTCCAGTCCAGGCCCATGGCGGTGGCGTGTTTCATTATCTTAGGTGCCTTCTGGGCCATTCCTTCTGCAATAACCAAACATGCTCCGCCCCTGATTCTGTTCGTTTCAACGCCCTTCAAATCCCTGTGGATCGAGACCTCCCTTTTTTCCGTAGGCTCTCCGTCGACACATACATTAGCGTTCTTGACTATGGCTCGTATATCATCATCTGACGGTAGATACTGTAGTCTACTAACCCTGCTGTTATATATCTTTATCTCCTCCACATATCTCTCCATCTCATCATTGGTTGGCCTGTATTCCTGCAGATTAGCTTTCCTTCTGAGATACTCCCCTATAAGAACAGCTAATCCCTGGGCGGTGCCTCCTGCACTTCTGATGGGGCCTGAAAAGTAGACAGCCAGACACTGGGAGCCATCTGCATTGTTTTTTATATCAACCTTCGACACCCCCTCTATGGGGGCTGCAACCACACCTTCAGTGATAATGGCAAGAGCAGTTCTTAGAGCCTGCTCTATCATCTTCTTTTTTTCCTCATCAGGTAGTTCCCTCATATCCCCTGAGACCTCATCTATAATTTTTTGGATGTTATCTCTGCCTAACTTCCTTATCGTGTTTTCAATCCCCTTCGGCCCCACCAGTCCCTCAACTCTGGCTGCCAGATCCCCGGCTGGCAGGGATTCAACATTAACGTCAAGATCCTTGCCCATGGCTCTGGCTCTATTAGCTACCTCATAGGTCCTGCCTATCTTCTCCTTCAATTCCTTAACGTATTCATCCATCTTTCTAGGAGACTTTATTCAGTGGGGCTAAGCGAAGCGCACGCCCCCTCTTTCGCCAGCATTTCTTAAAGGCTGCTCGGAGTTTGCCGAGCTCGGAGTTTGCCGAGGACAAAGGTGTGTTTCGCTTTCGCTCAAGCACACTGGGTGAGTTTAGTTCAGTGGGGTT
>CBFCYF010000029.1:0-16886 GCA_965602195.1 uncultured archaeon
ACACTCCGGACACGAAGTTACCACCTGCTTCGCACCGGACTCCCTGATAAGATCCGCATTAATCCTGGCTAGTTTCTCAAAGCCCTCAACATCACCAAGCCACAGAAGATCATGGCCACAGCATCGCTCATCCCCCATCACCACAGGCTCAATACCCAGATGATTAAATATCCTAACCGCGCTTCTGGCGATATCCAGGCTTCTTACACCCAGATCCTCAAAGATTACGTCAAAGTAGGGAAGACAACCGACAAAAAAAAGAATATCTCCCTTACCTGCAACCTTCATGTCCTCTGAGAGCCACCGGAGCCTGTTCTGATTCAAAGCAGGATCCGACATCATCCTCATCAAAGACTGGAGGGTTCCTCCATGAGCACACGACCCCGTCTCCCCCACCTCCCGGGCCTTAGCCCTCATCCTGCGAATAAACCCTGTGTAATCCACACCAGAAGGGCATTTCACATCACATGCCGCACACGTCAGACACGACCACAACTCCCTCTCCTTAAGAACCTCATCAACGCCAAGTAAAACCTTCTCAGCAATCAATCTCGGAGAAAAACCCTCATCCACCCTGGAGATAGGGCATATACTGGTACACTGAGCACACTGCATGCAATTATATACCTTAGTCTCCTCGATGATCTCCTTCACAGATAAACCCTCCCTCATGAAACCACCTCCCTCGGCCCAAGCTCCTTCAATTCATCCACGAATTCCCCTATCACCTTAGAGAACCTCAGTCCCTCAGAAGCCGAAACCCACTCAAGCCTCAGCCTCTCCTTATCCAAACCCAGCAAATCCATCAGTTTCCAGGTTAACTCCACCTTCACCTCGGCTTTTTCATTTCCGGAGATGTAGTGGCAGTCGCCTTTATGGCAGCCGGCAACCAGAACACCGTCAGCCCCCCTCTCAAACGCCTTAAGGATAAAATCCGGGGTCACCCTCCCCGAACACATAAGCCTGATTATCTTTATGTTTGTGGGATACTGGAATCTTGAGACACCCGCAAGATCAGCTCCAGCATACGCACACCAGTTACAGCAAAACGCCACAACCCTGGGTTCAAATTTAGACGCCATTTTTTATTCCAATGCGGCCTCAATCATCCTCGAAATCTGTTTATCTGTGAAATGTTTCATTGTTATCGCCCCCGACGGACACTCCACCGAGCAGACCCCACATCCCTTACAGAGAACCTCATTTACGTGCGAAACCAGCATATCCTCCACCCTATCAAGCTTAATCGCATCGAATTCACAGAGCTCCTCGCATCTACCGCAACCCCGACATAAAGCCTCATCCACAAAAGCTGTAATCGGCTCAGTCTCAAGTTTCTCTTTAGAGAGAAGCGTTGCCGCCCTTGAGGCCGCCGCACAGGCTTGGGCTACACTCTCCCCAAGGGTTTTCGGGCAGTGAGCCATCCCACACAGGAAAATCCCATCTGTTGCGAAATCCACGGGACGAAGCTTCATATGCGCCTCCAGAAAAAACTTATCCCCTGACAAAGGCACCTTCAGCATCTTAGATAATTCCTCATTGTCCTCCTGTGGAACGGTTGCGGAAGACAAAACCAAAAGATCAGGTTTAATCGAAAGTCTCCTATCAATAAATGAGTCCCAGACAACAACCCTCAGTTGTCCCCCATCAAGGTCGACCTCGGGTTTCCTCTCTTTATCATACCTGACAAATAAAACACCCATATCCCTTGCCTTATTATAGTAGATTTCATTGAAGCCATAGGCTCTGATATCCCTGCAGAGGATAATGATATTCGTATCCGGGTTTTTCTCCTTAAGCTTTATTGCATTCTTTATTGCATCAGAGCAACAGATTCTGGAACAATAAGGCCTGTCATCCTCTCTTGAGCCAACGCACTGGATCATAACCACATTCTGGGCATCCACTTCATCTGCAGCAATCTTTTCTTCAACCTCAAGCTGCGTAACCACCCTCCTGTCTGTGCCATACAGGTATTCCTCTGGTTTATATTCTGTGGCGCCGGTGGCAACTATGATCGCCCCGCAACCCACCTCTCTCTTCTTCCCTCCAGTGCCTATCGTCACCAGGAAGTTACCGACATAACCCTCAACAGAAACAACCTCCGACCGGGTGAATACATTCACCCTCTTATTTCCCGCAACCTCCCCTATAATCTCCTTCAGGTATCTCCGGGGGTCTCCCCCACCCAGAAGATAATGAATACTCCTGAGGTTCCCTCCAAGCTCCCCCTCTCTTTCAACTAGGTCCACCTCAAATCCCTTATCAGCCAGCTCTAACGCGGCAGTCATCCCGCTTACGCCCCCGCCAATTACTACAGCTGAGGGGTTCATATCCACCATACCCTTCTTAAGCGGTCTCAGGAGTCTAGCCTTAGCAACCGCCATCCTAACCAGGTCTTTAGATTTTTCTGTTGCTTTTTCGGGCTCATTCCTGTGAACCCAGGAACACTGGTCTCTGATGTTCGTCATCTCAAAGAGATAGGGGTTCAGGCCAGCCTCCCTTATAGTATTCTGAAACAGAACCTCATGGGTCCTTGGGGTGCAGGAGGCAACAACCACCCGGTTCAGGTTATGTTCCTCTATCTTATCCCTTATCTTCTCCTGCGTATCCTGGGAACACGTATATAAATTCTCCTCAGCGTACACCACATCCTGTAGTTTCTTGGCGTATCCAACAACCCCCCCTACGTCCACTACGCCGCCGATGTTTATCCCGCAATTGCAGACAAAAACCCCTATCCTCGGAGGCTCCCCGGATACGTCTCTTTCCGGGGGGAATACTCTCTCCTTTACTAGGGTGCCTCTTGCGGAACTCAATAAACCTCCGGCCTTGGATGCCGCACCACTTGCCTGAATCACTGTCTCTGGGATATCCTTGGGTCCTTCAAAGGCACCGCACACGTAAACTCCCTCCACACTTGTTTCTAACGGTGAAAACTCACTGCTTTGGCAGAAACCATGTTCATTTAGTTTAACTCCTGTTTTCTCAGAGATTTTTTCGGCATCTTTTGGGGGATTTAAGCCGACAGACAAAACCACTAAATCAAATATCTCATCTCTTAACCTGCCATCTAACTCATAGGTTATCCTCAGATTCCCGTCTGATAATTCCTCCACGCAGGGAACCCTTGACCGTATGTATCTTATGCCGTGCTCATTTTTTGCTCTTTCGTAATATTGGTCGAATTCCTTTCCGAAGGTCCGCATATCTATGTAGAATATCGTGCACTCAACATCAGCTGCGTGTTCCTTAGTAATTATCGCCTCCTTGGTTGCGTACATACAGCATACCGATGAACAATACTGGTTTGTTTTCCTGTCTCTGGAACCAACGCACTGGATGAACGCTATCTTCTTGGGGTGTTTACCGTCCGAAAGCCTTACAATATGGCCCTGAGACGGCCCCGAGGCGCTCTGGATACGCTCGAATTCAATGCTCGTTATCACATTCCTGAATCTCCCGTAACCGTATTCCCCTTTTAATTTCGGATTGAATTCATCGAAACCCAAAGCGAGAATAATGGAGCCAACATCTAACTCTATGAACTCCTCTGTCATATCGTGTCGTATGGCATCAGCTTCACAATTCTCAACGCACTGTAAACATTCAGAGCATATACCGCAGTTCAGGCATCTATTGGCTTCCTCCACGGCCGTCTCTTCACTGAAGCCAAGGGAGATCTCGTTGAAGTTATTTCTTCTTTTTTCAACAGGCAGGCAGGGCATAACCTGCCTTTTCTTTAATGGGATTTCCCTATCCGGGGTCTCGGCTGTTTCCTCTTCTATCCTTTCTCTTCCTTCCTTTAGATCCTCTCCCCGTATATATCTGTCAATTGATATTGCCGCCTCGTGTCCATGATCGATCGCCTCAACGACGGAGGCTGGCCCACTAACCACATCGCCTCCCGCAAATATCCCTGAAGTATCTGTCGATAATGTGGTGGGATCGACCTTAATTGTCCCGGCTTTGGTGACCTCTATCCCCCTGTTATCCTCCAGAAATGACAGATCAGATTGTTGACCAATAGCGATTATCACAGTATCAGCATCCAGGATGGATTCAGAGCCCTCAACGAAGTTTGGATTAAACCTCCCATCTTCATCAAAGACTGAGCTGCAGGTAATGAGTTCGATACCCCTCACCTTACCATTCTTACCCACTACCCTCTTTGGCCCCTTTGAGCAATGTATCCTGATGCCCTCATCTATCGCATCCTGAATCTCCCACTTGTGAGCCGGCATCTCCTCCCTGCACTCCAGGCAGGTAATATGGACTTCCTCAGCACCTGATCTCAATGAGGACATAGCAACATCAATTGCGACATTTCCGCCACCGACCACAACCACTTTTTTACCTACCTTAACCTTATTTTTGAGATTCATGTCCCTGAGAAATTCAATACCGTATAGAACGCCATCCAGGTCTGCACCCCCAATATTCAGCTTCCTGCTTTTTTGAGCACCAACCGCCAAGAATATTGCCTCATACCCCCCATCTTTAAGTTCCCTTAAATCCTTCATGGAACCTATTGGCGAATTTGTTCTGAGATCCACGTGTTCCAGGACGGAGCGTATCTCAGACTCCAACTCCGATCTAGGCAGTCTGTATCCAGGAATGCCAGATAGCATCATACCTCCTGCCGCTGGCATCGCTTCAAAAACAGTAACATTGTAGCCTAATCCAACAAGATCCTGGGCGGCTGTCAGCCCCGCAGGACCGGCACCGATGACTGCTATTTTCTCCTCTTTTCTCTCGATTTCATCAACATCCTCCTTAATCTCCTGTTCAGCCACATAATCAGCAACAAACCTCTTCAGGGACGCTATTGCGATCGCCTCGTCAATATCCGCTCTATTACATTTATCCTCGCATGGATGATGGCAGACTCTTCCGCATATCGACGGGAAGGGAATTTTTTCCCTGATAACCTCATATGCCTCCCTGAATTTTCCCTTAGAGATCAGCGCAACATACGCCTGGACATTACAACCTGCGGGACACGCCATCCTACAAGGTGGTTTGTTATCTTTGTCAATGGAAAAAATATTTGGGATTGCCTGGGCAAACGGCCTGTAAATCGCCTTCCTCTTAACCAGGTTTTCCTCATATCCGTCATCTATCTCAACCGGGCATGCCTCAGTGCACTCCCCGCAGCCGGTGCATTTATCTTCATCAATATAGCGCGGATGCTTTTTAATCATAACCCTGAAATTCCCTGCTTTTCCCTCCACCCTCTCCAACTCAGCCTTGGTGATAAGCTCTATGTTCTGGTGCCTGCCAACATCAACTAATTTAGGGGATAGTATGCACATTGCGCAGTCATTTGTAGGGAATGTCTTATCCAGTTGAGACATAACCCCCCCTATGCTGGGGCTGCTATCCAGGAGATAGACTTTGAATCCGGACTCTGCGAGATCCAACGAGGATTGCATGCCTGCAATCCCGCCCCCGATAACCAGTACTGCTCCAACCTTACCATCCCTCATTATTTATTCCCCACTAATCTTTTCCAACAATTTTGTTGTTTTCACCCTGTTCATCTCAAAACCAAGCTCCCGTGCATTAAAACCCAATGCCAGGCCAAGTAACTGCGGATAATATAGGACGGGGACACCGTAACTCTTCTCAAGCTTCATCTCGATTCGCCTCTGGTTTATGTCGTACATGATGTCACAGAAGGGGCACAGTAAAACCATGGCATCCGCATTATCCTTTATGCATTCCAACTTCATCGCGGACATCTCCAGGGCGGTGTCTTCGGAGATGCCGAGAATTCCGCCGCCGCAACAGAGATATTTATTCTCATAATCCACTGAGCTTGCACCCGTTGCCTCAATAAGCTCATCCAATGAAAACGGAGCCTCAGGGTCCTCAAAATTATAGATTTCTGAGGGTTTTATGTAATGGCAACCGTAGTGGGCGGCGATTTTCAGGCCCTTGAGGGGGTTTATTATCTTACTTCTGATTTTATCTGTTCCGACCTCATCATACAGTACTCTGGCAAAATGCTTTACCTCAACAGAGCCGTTATATGCTCTGCCTATCGACTTAAGGTCTTCATTTATCTTTTCCCTTAACCTCTTATCTTCCTTGATCTCCTTATTAACTTCAGTCAGAAAGGATGTGCATGCGCTGCATAATGTGCATATATCCCGCTCATTTTCCTCTGCAACCGCAAGGCTTCTTGCAGCTAAGGTCACAGCATCCCAATAATTTATTGACTTGAGGGTGAATCCGCAGCAAGAGAAATCATCTAAATCAACTAATTTTATGCCTAAGGCATCCGCAACCTTCCTGGCGGATAACTCATAATTAAGTGCTCTTACCGGCACGGTGCATCCAAGGAAAAGAGCGTATTCCTTCATTTTCTTAATATCTTCTTTATCTCTTCAGGTTTTTCTTTTATTGCCTGCAGATTCAACCTGAGTCTTCTCTTATTCTCAAGCTCCCCTATCGGGTATGCTCTGCCGTGTTCCTCAATAATTTCCTCTAATTTCTTCATGGATTCGTTTATGTGGCCTTCTTTAACGGCGATATTCTTTACTGCATTCATTAATTCGGTGATTTTTACATCCTGCGGGCATCTCTCATAGCAGCTGTAGCAGGCGGAGCACAGCCATATGAAATCGCTTTTCAGAACCTCATCCCTCATCCCAAGCAGGGACATATATATGATTTTTCTTGGGTTGTATTGGGGGTTTATCCTCATAACCGGGCAGGATGCGGAGCACGTCCCACACTGGAAGCAATACTTTATCTGTTCACCACCCGGCTGCTTGGCTATCTCATTCTTGAAATCAGGGTCTAGAGTATCAAAGGATATGATCCCGGATTTTTCTTTTTTTGCTCCAGATGTCATTTTCCTATTTGATTGTGTATTTAGATACTTGAAATTAATTGTCGAAATAGGGCAGTGTTATATATTTATCATGATAAATCATTATAATATAGTGTAACTTTAACCTAAATAAGGATGAGCAAAAAAGAAAAAGAAAAGGCAAACCGGGAGGAGGAAGAACCCCGGATAGGTGTCTTTGTCTGTGATTGCGGCCTTAATATTGCCGGAGTGGTGGATTGCTCTGAAGTAACAAAGTACGCAGAGAAATTACCCGACGTTGTTGTTTCTGTAGAAAACAAGTACACGTGCGCCGATTCAGGGCAGGAGGAAATCAAAAAGCATATACTGGAGAACAACCTGAACCGGGTGGTCGTTGCATCATGTTCCCCGAGACTCCATGAACCCACCTTCAGAAGATGTATTGAGAGCGCCGGATTAAACAGATACCTGTTTGAGATGGCGAATATCAGGGAGCATTGTTCATGGGTTCATCCACACGAGCCGGAAAAGGCAACGGAGAAGGCAAAGGACTTGGTTGCAATGGCTGTTGCAAAAGCCAGGCATCTGAAACCACTCCCCAAGATACAATCTCCTGTAATAGATAAGGCGCTGGTAGTCGGCGGCGGCGTTGCCGGGATCCAGGCAGCATTGGATCTGGCGGATATGGGCTTTAAAACGTACCTGGTTGAGAGAGAGCCGTCCATCGGCGGACATATGGCTGCACTGGATAAGACCTTCCCCACAATAGATTGCTCAATATGCATCCTGGGACCTAAGATGTCTGATGTCGGAAACCACCCGAACATTGAATTACTGACCTACTCAGAGATCGAATCCGTTGAGGGATATATAGGGAATTTCAAGGTCAAGGTAAGGAAGAAAGCCAGATACACAACCGATGAGTGCAACGGCTGCGGGGAGTGCTGGAAGGTGTGTCCTGTAATAACCGGAAATGAATATGACAGGGGTCTGGGCCCGAGGAAGGCAGTGTACATCCCCTTCCCCCAGGTAGTACCTTTGAGGGCGACTATAGACAGAGACCACTGCATAGACTGCGGTTTATGCGAAAATATTTGCGAGAGAGAGGGTGCAATAGACTTTGATCAGGAAGACGAATTCCTGGAGCTTGAGGTCGGGACAATAACTGTTGCAACAGGGTTCAATGATTATGACCCGACAGGGGAATATGGCTATGGAAAATACGAGAATGTGTTGGCTGGGATGGATTTTGAGAGATTGATTAATGCCTCAGGCCCTACATTAGGCAGCGTTGTGAGAAAAGACGGCAAGAAACCGAAGAGTATTGCATGGATCCAGTGTGTTGGCTCCCGAAACAAAGATAACCCTCATTGCTCTAACTTCTGCTGCATGTATGCCATGAAGCAGGCCACACAGATCAAGGAGAAATACCCGGATGCAGACGTCTATATCTTTTATATGGACATAAGAGCCTTCGGAAAGGATTTCGAGGAATTTTACAAGAGATTGATGAAGCGGGGGGTGCGTTTTATCCGGGGGATCCCCGCTGAGGTTAAACAGACAGAAGATAAGAATCTGAAATTGGTTGTGGAAAATACATTACTTGGGAGGGTCACAGAGTATGAGGTTGAGATGCTGGTTTTATCAACCGGCTGTATGCCTCATGAGGATGCCCTGGATATGCAGAGGAAGATGAATATCTCAAGGACAGCGGATGGGTTCTTTATGGAGGCGCATCCCAAGCTTCGTCCTGTTGACACCCCGACAGACGGGGTTTTTCTGGCTGGATGTGCGCAGTCACCCAAGGATATACCGAACTCCATAGCGCAGGCGAAAGCAGCAGCCGCAAGTGCAGCGATCCCTATGATCAAGGGGGTGGTGGAGCCGGACTCGATAATCGCATCCGTGGACCCGGATAAATGCACCGGGTGCGGCTTATGTGCCACGTATTGCCCCTATCACGCGATAATCCATGAGAAAGGCAAACCAGTTGAAATAATAGAGGCCGCCTGTAAGGGATGCGGCACGTGTGCTGCGATATGCCCTGTTGGGGCTATGGAGCAGCAGGGCTTTACTGATGCGCAGTTAATGGCGCAGATAGAGGCGGTGTTAGAGGAGAAGCCGGATCAGAAGATAATTGCGTTACTATGTAACTGGTGCTCTTATGGGGGGGCGGATACCGCAGGCATTTCAAGGTTCGAGTATCCAACAAATGTGAGGGTTATAAGATACATGTGCTCTGGGAGAGCATCAGCTAAGCTTGTGGATAAAGCCTTTGAACTTGGTGCCGCAATGGTTCTGGTATCCGGGTGTCACATAGGAGATTGTCATTACATCGACGGCAATTATTCATGCGAGAAGAGGATGGACAGGTACCGGAAAACACTTGAGAGAAAAGGTATTGATCCCCGGCGATTCAGGGTGGAATGGTTCAGCGCGTCAGAGGGAGCTGAATTCTCACAATATATGCAAAGGATAACGAAAGAGCGGGAGGAACTGGAAAAGGAGGGCGTCCTGACGCCGATGAAGAAGACGCAGAAAAAATGACGGAAAAAGAACTTAAGGCAATAGATATGTGGCAGGAGAAAGTGCAGTTGCTCTATGAGAAGGATGAGTGCATAGGTTGCGGGATATGTGTCCAGATATGTCCAAAAGAGGCGTTGATATTGAATCCGACCGGTGCGTCTATAAAGGGCTATATCGAGGAGGATCCGATAGATCTGGACAAAGAGAAATGCGTAATCTGCGGCGTATGTGTGGCTCTCTGCCCGGAAGATGCCCTTAAAATTTTAATCAATAATGAGGAAAAAACATTGATCGTGGAAAATGATGGTCTTCCCCGGGAGATTAAATTCGAGGGCGAGATCTCGATAGATCAGGAGAAATGCCCCAAGGGCTGTAGAACGTGTGAGGAGATCTGCAAGGAAGAGGCGATAAAAATCGATGAAATAATCGAGATAGATGAGGAAAAATGTACGTATTGCGGCTCATGTGTGGTTGTATGTCCCTCTGAGGCGATAAAACTGAAAAGGACAAAACTTATATGTGAGGAAACAGATACCAAGATTATGAAACGAGTTAAGGATACGTTACTCGGGGAGGTGCGCCTTGAGGATATATCACCCACGGTTTCAGAAGCCCAGGAAAATGGATGAGGAACTGGAAAGGCAGTGCATTCAATGCGGAAGGTGTGGGGGGGTATGCCCTATTGGACATGTGAGATCTGAGATATCACCAAGAAAAACGCTATTCAGGATTACACAGGATAAAGGAAAGAGATTAGATGAGGATAAAGACGAGTTATGGATGTGTGTAACATGCTACGCATGTGATGAAATCTGTCCTCAGGGTATCAAATTGGTTAATGTAATGTTCGAGACCAGAAATTATTTATGCAGGTCTGATGAAACTCCAGACAGCATAAAAGAAATGTTGAAGATCCTTAAGAAGGAGGGAAGAGCAGTACCTGCTACCGCAGAAACCAGAGATATGAGAAAGGATCTTGGATTAGAGGATTTAAGGAAACCGGATGTTAGGGGGCTATTGAAGATATCAAATTTACAATGATGAAGGAATACGCATTATTCACGGGTTGTTTTATACCGACAGAATTACCGTACCTGGAGAAGGCATCGGTGGAGATACTGGAGACCATGGGGGTTAAACCGGCATATCTTGAGTTTTCATGCTGCCCTAATCCAAGGGTGAGGTCTGTGGATGAGAATTCCTGGCTTAACCTAGCGGCCAGAAATCTAGCTATTTCCGAGAGAGAGGGCATGGATGTAATAGTCTTATGCTCGGATTGCTATGGAACCCTTAAAACAGCAGAACATATGCTTGAGGATGAATCAAGGAGGAGGGAGGTTAATGAGCGATTGAAGGAAATCGATTTAGTATATAGTGGGAAAGTCAGGGTAGATTCCATGACAGAGTTCATCTTCAAAAACAGGGAGAAGATCGGGGAGGAATTGAAATTTCCATTAAATCTGTCTCTGGCGGTTCACGATGGCTGCAGGATACAGAGACCCACTGAGTTCATGGAATATGGCCCTGAAGATATGGATGAACTATTGGGGCTTATCGGATGTGAGGTTGTTGATTACCCAAGCCGGGATTTCTGCTGTGGTTCACCTGCGGCGACAGTGAATCAGGAGATATCAGGTGAGATAGCCAGATTAAAGCTTAATGAAATAAATAATAGGGGGGTGGATGCGCTCTGCACAGGATGCCCGCTTTGCTTTATGCAGTATGATCGGATCCAGGAAAACAGTACCCCCGTATTCTATTATCCGGAGCTACTGGCTATGGCTATGGGCATTCATCCGAAAGAGATCGGAATACAATATCACAAAACAAATGCTGAAGGGGTTATGGAAAAATGTTTAAGGTCATAATAGATGAAAAAAAATGCATTGGATGTGCAAACTGTGTGGTGGCATGTCCGTATTCGGCATCAGCTTCATCCAGGGCGGGACACGGGTTCGGTGAGGCTGTGAACGAAATCAAGGTAGTTAACGGCGTCGCAGAATTCAATGGCAGATGCAGTGGTTGCGGCATCTGCTTGATTGTGTGTCCCGTGGATGCGATAGAAATAAAAAGCGATCAAAATTAGGTAGAATCTAGAAATGGATGTAATATTAAACACCGGATCCACAGTAGGGCAGGGGTATACAGCCAAAGGCGGAAAAAAATTAACGCAGGAGTATAAGATGGAGGTGGCGGTCTGCCGTATAAACCCCAGGGATTTCAGGCAGCTATGGCATATGTGGGGTTCCCGCCTGGATAAGGTGAAGATATCCACGGATTTCGGCGAGGTTGTGGTGTATGCTGAATCCGATGATGGCTTGGGCAGGGGGCAGATATTTATTCCAAGAGGGCCGTGGGCAAACATGGTTATAAGCTCAGATACCTCCGGAACCGGATCACCGTTTTATAAGGGAATGAGGGCCGAGATTAAACCGACAGACGAAGACGTCCTAGATTGCAGGCAATTATTCAGGGGGTTATCTAAAAAATGAAATTCAAAAACATCATGTGTGCGGTTTGCGGGGCGGTATGTGATGATATTGAGGTTGATTTAACCGGGGAAGAAGTCAAGGTATATAATGCATGTAAGCTGGGGGAGGCAAAGTTTCATGAACTGAGAAGCAGGGATAGGATAACAAACCCGTTGATGGATGGAGGTGCGGCTGGATGGGATAAGGCCCTTGCGAAATCCGCACAAATCCTTAAAAACGCAAAACATCCCCTCATATTCCTGGGCAGTGAAATTTCTACGGAGGCAGTGGGTGTGGGAATTGAGATTGCAGAACATCTTGGAGGTGTTGTAGACAGCCACCCTACAATATGCCATGGACCTACTGTGATGGGGATACAGGAGGCCGGGCTGCCGACCGCAACCCTGGGGGAGGTGAAGAACAGGGCGGATTTAATAATATATTGGGGTGCGAACCCGATGGAGTCGCATCTAAGGCATATGAGCCGGTATAGTATATTTCCCAGAGGCTATTTCAGAAGAGAGGGTATGAAGGAGAGGACTGTTGTGGTTGTTGATCCGAGGAAAACCCCTACAACGAAGCTGGCAGATTTACATGTGAGGGTAGAACCAAACAGGGATTATGAGCTCCTATCGGCTATTGGATCAATTCTCAGGGGCCATGATATCACCGAAGATGTGGGCGGCGTTGATACAGACACCATCCATAGATTAGCTGAGATGATGAAGAATTGTAAATTCGGCGTTATTTTTATTGGTTTAGGTCTTGCAAGCTCCGCTGGAAAATACAGGAATCTGGAGAAAGCCATGAAGGTAGTTCGACATATAAATAAATTCACAAGGTTTATTCTGCTTCCGAATCTAGGGCATGGGAATGTCTCCGGCTTCCTCCAGGCCATGACATGGCAGAGCGGTTACCCATTCGGTGTTGATTACAGCAGGGGTTACCCGAGATATAATCCCGGGGAGTTCACCACAGTGGATCTTTTAAGGAATGGGGAGGTGGATGCGATGCTTATTGTTGCAGCGGATCTTGCGACCAGCCTCCCGAGGGATGTTGTTGAGTTTATGGGTGAGATTCCGACAGTATCCATTGATATCTCTCCCTGCCCAACCACCCTCATCAGCGATGTCGTCCTTCCTGGGGTGATCATGGGGATGGAGTCAGGGGGTACAATCTATAGGATGGATCATGTTCCATTGGGGTTGAGGAAGTTCACAAAACCGCCGTTTAATTTCACAGAATCCGATGAAGATACCCTGAAACAATTATTTAAGAAAATCAAAGAGTTGGGATGAATGCAAAGTCTAAGATATGGATTGAAAAAAACGGGAAGCCAGTTTTTGGAGATGGAAGAGCCACTCTTTTGGAGACTATAGATGAGCGGGGTTCTATAAATAATGCTGCTAAGGAACTGGCTATGTCTTATCGCCATGCCTGGGGGGAGATCAGGTTGATGGAGGAGCGTCTGGGCATTAAATTAATTAAAACAAGGATTGGAGGTAGGAAAGGTGGCGGCACCATACTTACGGATGAAGGAAGGGTGTTTTTAGATAAATACCATGAATTCAGGGATGGGATAAATGAATTGGTCGATAAAAGATTTGAGAAAATTTTTGATTTGTAAGCGGATTTTTATAGCGTTATGTTTAAATGGATATAACGAAATGAAACACAGTGATAAAAATGAATAAAAATGTACCTATAGGCATTGTAGGGGTAATCGCCTTGCTGTTAATATCCGGCTGTATCAATAAAGAAGAGGAAAAGAATACAATCGACACCTTAAAAATAGGTGAGAAAACCTTCACGTTGGAGGAACTTTTTGCGATATGTGAAGAGAGAAATCTTGACGAACATACTGGAATTGCTCTTGATTGTGTGGTCATGGAGTCGGGAATTGAAGATCCTGAGAAATATGCCTTCACGGTGGTAGCATCAGACAGTTACCAGAAAACAGTTAAATGGGAGGATATGGGAAAAGGTGTATTAACCAGTGAAGGCATGGCTGTTTTCCCGCATCTGCCGAAGATGTATTGGATAAGAGATGTGGTTGAGGTGAGGTATAATGAATAAGAAGAGGATGTTGATGGGGACCTTAATGTTCGGGTCCATATGGGGTCTTTTGGAGTGCACTCTGGGGGCGTTCCTCCACTTAGCGCACCTGCCTGCGGGGGCGATAATGACTTCTGTCGCGGTGGGGCTTATGGTTGCCAGCAGACGGATTTACGGGCAGAGAGGCATGCAGCTGGGCATGGGTTTCATAGCCAGCAGCTTTAAATTACTGAATCTCGGATTCATAGGAGGTTGTGTGTGGTGTGCTATGGTTGCGATAATTGTTGAGGCGCTGGCATTCGAAGCCATGCTCGTTTTGCCCTATATACTTCGTTTTTATGAGAGCAATAGGGTGATCAATAAGGCAGTTGTGGGTGCAGTTATAGGATACGGTTGCTATACATCAGGCTTCATATTAACTGAGGCTATAACTCCCTTGTTTTTCCCTGCGGGATTCTTTCTCGGGGATTTGATAGCTCTTCTGCCAACCATCCTGTTGAAGGGATTATTTGCTGCCATATTAACTGCGGTGGTGGTTCCAGCTGCCCAGTTAACAGGTAGCTTCAGAGTCTGGGGTATGGATGCCCGCAGATACTATCCCTTCACCTCCTCCATCATAGCAATGTGCTGGTTTATCGGGGTCATGATTTGAGTTGATGATGAATGTTTTACTTACAGGCAAACCTGGTTGTGGTAAGACCACGGTATGTGGGAAGGTAGTTGGGAGATTAGAGGATAAAGGCTTTAGATGCGGCGGCATCATCTGTCCTGAGGTAAAAGAAAGCGGAGGGAAAGTAGGGTCTAATGTCATGGATGTGAGGACTAAGGAGCAGGCGATAATGGCGAGATTGAACTGTGGTGTTGGGTCAGGGGGCATTAAGGTCGGCAGATACAGTCTCAGGCAGGAGGGCATCGAATTCGGAAGGAATGCCATAGAAAACGCCTCAGGTTGTGATGTGATTGCGGTGGACGAGATAGGTCTTGTGGAACTGGAAGATAATGGTTTGATGGATGCCGCAAGTAAGGCATTGAATTCAGGAAATACTACTATCGTCATTGTTAGAAGCAGGTTGAAGGAGGAATTTTTGGGGCGATTTAAGGGCAGAGATTTCATGGCTTTTGATGTCACTGAAGAAAATAGGGGTACTTTGCCTGAGGAAATTTCAAGGAGAATTGAAGATGACTGCAGAAATTGAAGACACATATGCTGAGGCATTCTCAGGGTATTACTCTGAGATATTGGTTACTGCAAGGGATAGGAAAAGGTTGATGGCTGCTGTGAACTCTGTGACCGGTTATGCTACAAGCGGCGTCGGTTGTAGCTGTGAGGCGGGAGTTGACCAGATACTGGATCCGGAAGACACCCCGGATAACAGGGTTGGGGTAGCAATCCAGTTCTGGGTGGCGTCCTGGGATAAGAACCCGGTAAGGACGCTGGAGCTGGAATTAATTCATAGGATCGGACAGTGCGTGCTCACAGCACCAACTACCTCAGTCTGGAATGCAACGGAATCTATAGATAGGTTAGCTGTCGGGCGGAAGATGGGGTTTTTTGCTGACGGCTTCCAGAAGGAAGAAGAGCGTTACGGGAGAATTGTGGTGAACATACCGCGGATGATGGGTGAGTTCCTGATTGAGGAGGATGTGGGATACGGTAAGGGGGTGATGGGGGGGAATCTCTGGTTTTTCTCCACAACAGAGGATTCTGCGCTTAAGGCGGCGGAAAAGGCGGTTGATGCAATCTCTGAAGTCGAGGGTGTTGTAACGACGTTCCCTGGGGGTGTATGCTCTGCCGGCTCAAAGATTGGCTCAAAATATAGTTTCCTAACAGCCTCCACCAACGAGAAATTCTGTCCAACCCTGCGGGGTGAGGTGGAGGATTCAGGGGTACCCCAAGATGTGGAATCCATATCTGAGATAGTCTTCAATGGAGTAGATGAGGGGGTAGTGAAAAAGGCGATGCATCATGCAATTGAAGCCGCAGGGGATACTGAGGGGCTGGTGAAGATATCTGCAGGGAATTATGGGGGGAAGTTAGGGGAATATAAAATATATTTAAAGAAAAAAGAGTGAATGTAAAAGGATATCGCAGGGAAAACAGCATATTATGATCTGAGCGCATTCAGGGACTTCAGTGAGGCGTATATGTTTGCTTTACATATACTGTGTGAGAATGAGGGTTTATTTTTCGTCTGTTGAGGATAAACTTCATGAGGCTTGGTAAATAGTTATTCTCCTTATTCATGAACAATATCTTTAAGGGACTGAACGGACAGATGGGGACTAATCCAGGATTCAAAGTCGATTTCTGTTTAGATACCGTCCCGCACTTCCTACGGTATAAACAACATTCCTTGCGCACGAGCAATATGACACGAAAAAAGAAAAAATAGGGGGATTAAAGCAAAAATCAGGGAAATTAGGGAAATCAGGGGTTTTTAGGGTGGTTTAGTAGGGAGTTTTGGGTTATGTGAGAGTTAGAGTTTTGTAACGAGTAACCACAAGCAGAATACGGAGAAAAAGAGAAAGAAATACAGAAGCAGGAACGCTTGGAGTGGGAACGATACCTACAAGAAACCGGGGAAATCGATTAAGTCTTATGCTTAACACCTTCTTGTCAAAAGTGTAGGTAGTCGTGGATAGTACCTCCATTCTAGGCATATAAACAATCAATTTTTATTATTATTCATGGGTGGACTAAGTAAAAATCTTGAAATTGAATTAAAAAGTAAAGTATATTCCATAGAAAACGAAGCAAAGTCAGAGATAAATCCTACTATCAAAGCGAAATTATTCCAAGAGGCTGCTAAGATTTATAAGCAATTAGGTGATGAAAGGAACAGAAAATGGAATTTAGCGAATTACTATGAATCACTTGGAACTTCTAAGGGGCAAAAAAATTTTGAAAAAGCAGAGCAACTTTTCAATGAAATTGGGATAAGAGAAAGTGCGTTTTATTGCAGGATAAAACAAGTGAAGCATCTACAAAAAGCAAGAAAAACAAAATATTCGCC
>CBFCYF010000030.1:0-16454 GCA_965602195.1 uncultured archaeon
TCTTCCTTCTTCCTCAGCTCCTCCTTATCCAGCTCTTCCTTCTTCCTCAGCTCCTCCTTCTTCTCCAGCTCTTCCTTCTTCCTCAGCTCCTCCTTATCCAGCTCTTCCTTCTTCCTCAGCTCCTCCTTCTCCAACTTTCTCTCCCCTAACTCTTTCTCTATCCCCCCCGCATCAATCTCGGCTTTCCCTGATTCCACACCCATCCTCTTCTTAGCAATCCTAGTTTTTATCAAACCCAGAACCCTGTCCACCTTCTCCGGTTCACCAGGCACTCCCGCATGTTTTCCTATTTTTTTCTTAAGAATATCTTCATCTATCTTCTCCCCCTTCTTCAGAATCTTATCCCCCATAAAGGAGTAATCTATTCGGATGATACCCTGATCCTCAAGAATTTTTGCCAACTCCTCCAGAGAATTCACGTCCATATCCAGAAGCTTAGCTGCGTGAGACAGTTTTATTCTTCCCTTCTTTCTGACCAAATTTACGAGGGTGCTGATCCCTGTTGTTATCATGGTGCCAGGCATTCTGTTGAATCAATATGATAGGTAATAAATTATATAAATTAACGTTTTTAGCAATAAATATCTATTATATCTCCATATCACCCCCTGAACTTTATTCCAGTTAATCGCTCATAGGCTTCGATATATCTCGTTGATGTTGTTTTTACGATCTCCCAGGGGAGAGGAGGTGCTGGAGGCTCTTTATTCCAACCTGTATCCTCCAGGTAATCCCTTATTAATTGCTTGTCAAGGCTCTTTTGTGGACTGCCTGCCTTATATTCATCTAAGGGCCAGAATCTTGAGGAATCAGGGGTCAACAATTCATCGATTAATATCAACTCGCCGTTATGGAATCCGAACTCAAACTTGGTGTCTGCGATTATTATGCCCTTCGATTCTGCCATCTTCGATGCTCTGTTGTATATACTCAAGCTTGCCTCTTTCAACCTAGTTTTAAGCTCCCCGCCCACAATCTCCACAAGCTTCTCCTCGGAGATATTCTCATCGTGTCCCGCCTCAGCCTTTATTGCAGGAGTAAATATTGGCTCCGGAAGTTTCTCTGACTCCACTAATCCATGTGGGAGGATAATCCCACAGACTGAGCCATCCACCTGATATTCCTTCCATCCCGAGCCAGAAAGATACCCTCTGACGACGCACTCGACGTCCACTCTCTCTGCTTTTTCAACGATCATTGATCTACCCTCAAGAATAGGAAGATACTCACCTAATTCCTGTGGGAATTTCTTCACATCAGAGGTGATCAGGTGGTTGCCGATTGTATCCCTGGTTTTGTTAAACCAGAACTCTGAGATAGCAGTTAAAATCTTGCCTTTATGGGGTATTGGGGTGGGTATCACTGAATCAAACGCAGATACCCTGTCTGTGGATACAATTAACAGTTTATCTCCTAGATCATAGATGTCCCTTACCTTCCCCCGGAGAAAGAGTTTTAATCCTCTAAAATCTGTTTTTGATATGGCTTCCCTCATTTTCTATAATAACTCCACATGTCTCCCATTCATAAGGAGATGGATGTTTTTGTTTAATTCATATCCTTCCTCAGCAGCCAGTTCAGCATAGCTGCCTCTCATCTTCATCCCGCCATGGCATGGAATCACATGCTCTGGCTTTAGCAGATCCAATAAAAGGCGGTGATCCTCTCTTGCCGCATGCCCTGAAACATGGATGTTATCGAATATGTTCACCCCGCATCTCCTTAATTTAGTTTCCAGCACATATCTGCTGGCGATATTTACTGGGGTGGGTATTGCCCGGGCAGAGAAAATAACGGAATCTCCCTTCTGGAATCCGAAGGGAAACTTGCCGTTCACCAGCCTGCTAAGTACTGAATGTGGCTCTCCCTGATGTCCTGTGACCAACAGGAAATAGTCTTTTCTGTTTTTATCTTTGATTTCTGCTAAGGCATTAGTGATGGTTTTGGCGGATGAAAACACCCTGGTATTTGGGGGTAGATCTATGAGGTCAAATCTCTTTGCCAGGCTAATCTGCCCGGATAGGGATCTGCCTAGGATGAGAGGGGTTCTCCCTGTTTTCCTCACCTCATCCATGATTGCCTGTACCCTCTCTATGTGTGTGGAGAATGTTGTGGCGGCAATTAATCCCCGGCCCCCGATGAACTCAAAAACGTCTTTGAGTTTAGCTCTCGCTATCGCCTCAGACATTGTTTTTCCTTCATGCATCACCTGGGTGGATTCCGCGATAAGGGCTTTTACTCCCTCCTTGCCTAGTTTCCTCAGGCTCTCGTAGTCGGGTGCGGCGATAAGGGAATGGTTATCGAATCTGAAGTCGCTGGCGTAGACAACATTACCCTCTGGTGTTTTAAGAACGACTATGGATGATTGGGGTATGGAGTGGGTGATCTCCAAAAGTTCTGTGGAGAAATTATTGGATATCTTGAATTCATCTTTGTAGTCCAGGGAGTATAGATTACCGTCCTTGAATTCTTTTTTGATCATGGATGCTGCATAATGTGTTGAGATTACGGGTACTTTAGGTTTGTGAATTGCCAGTGCCCCGATGTGATCCAGGTGGCCGTGGGAGACGATCTGAGCTACTACCCCTTTAAGCCGATCCATCTCTGGGAGTATGTCCATCCGGATTAGATCCTCTATGTTCATCTTTTTTAGCATATCTATCTCCGTGTCATACATCTGGAGGGTGTCTAACCTGATTCCGTTATCTAAGGCCACGGTTTCGCCTCCAACTGTAACCCCTGTCATATTCCTTCCCACCGCCTTGTATCCGCCGACTGCTGTTATTTTCATTATATGTTATTAATGAGGTATAAGAGTATTGAAGTACTATAATAAATACATCTACCTTGCAGAGGATTAATGTATGAGAATGGCTATCACAGAGGAAATTGAGTTGAAGGGGCATATAATTGATTCCCTGATTCTCCCAGGGGTTTTGGATACCATAATGGATATGGGCGGTGAGTTCACTATCCTCAGGTTGGATGTAGGCAGGACAAAAACAGATGAAAGCTACTGTAGGATAAGGGTTACTGGGAGACAGGAGTTGTTTGGCGAGCTGGAGAGGTTGGGGGCGCTCCTTCCGAAGAAGGAGGTTAAGGCTATACCGGCATCTGCTGATGGAATACTCCCCGATAAGTTCTATGGCACTACACATCACCCCACCTACGTGTATATCAAGGGGGAATGGACTTTAGTAGATGAGCTGGAGATGGACTGTGTTGTGGTAATTAAGGGCAGTAGAGCTATTTGTAAGAGACAGGGTCTGGTGAAGGAAGGTGAGTTGGTGGTGGTGGGTTTGGATGGAATCAAGATCGTTGCCCCGCAAAGACCCCGTGAGCCTGAAGACATTTTCGGTTTTATGTCTTCTGAGGTTTCCCCGGAGAAACCCGTACTCGCCCAGATTAAGGGCATAGCTGTGGAGATGAAGAAAGTGAGGGACGGGGGGGGCCACATTACCCATGTGGTGGGAACTGCGATAGCCCACACCGGATCCGATGAGGCACTGGCTGAGTTGATAAGGATGGGTTATGTTCAGGTGATCTTTACGGGAAATGGGTTTGCCACCATGGACATCGAAAAACAATTATTTGGCACTACTTTGGGGATGGATAAGAAAACCGGGAGGGTTTTAAGGAGAGGTTATAAGAGCCATCTGGTTGCCATAAACGAGATACGTAAAGCCGGCAGCATAAGGAAGGCGGTGGAAAAAGGTGTCCTTGAGCAGGGAGTGTTGTATGAGTGCATAAAAGCTGGGGTTCCTTTCGTCATCGGGGGTTCTCTGAGGGATGATGGTCCGCTACCAGATACCATTACGGATGTCATGAAAGCGCAGGATGAGATGAGGAAACACATAAGGGAGACGGATATGTGCATAATATATGCCTCCATGCTCCATGGGATTGCAACGGGAAACATGCTCCCATCCAGGGTTAAGACGATAGCTATAGACATAAATCCTTATGTAGTTACCAGGCTGCAGGATAGGGGAACCACCCATGCACTGGGGTTGGTCACGGATCCTGCGGTTCTGTTGCCTCAGTTGGTCAGGGAACTTAAAGAGCTGGAGGATAGGTAGCCCCCTATATCTATGATTTTTAAACACTCAAGCCCATGAGTAATCTCTAAAAATGAGGTGATCTTGATGTTTCCATGGAGAAGACGAGGTCCCTTTGGACGGGACTGGGATGATTTTTTTGAAGACCTTGATGAGGAATTCAGGGATATGGAGAAAAACATTGCCAGATTATTTGATGAGGTAAGTAAGATGCCCCCCGGGGAGCCGGGTGCGGGTGGACCCTACGTCTGTGGTTTTTCGATGAGGGTGGGCCCCGAGGGTAAACCGAAGATAGAGGAATTCGGCAATGTTCCGGGCATGATCTCCGGGAAGATGGAGATTCCCAGTGGCAGGGAACCCCTGACAGATATTATTGAGAGAGATAAGGAGGTTTCTGTCATAGCAGAGCTTCCGGGGATAGAGAAGAAGGATATAGGCCTGGATATAGCCGAGAATTCTCTGGAGATAACTGTTGACACACCAGAGAGGAAATACCATAAGATACTGGATCTGCCGTGTGAGGTTAAGCCTGGGAAAGCCAAAGCAACCTACAAGAATGGTGTTTTGGAGGTTAAGATAGAGCGTGTAGGAGAGAAGAAAAAGAAGGAGGAGGGAGTCAGGGTAAAGGTTGAGTGATATGGTGATGGATTTGCCGGGAATCTCTTCATGCCACAATTAATTTGACGTACTCCATTTTTCCGCTTGCCTGGAATAACCGGACTATTTCTTTTATTCTTTCGGCGTCGCCGTCTAAGACGAATACCTCCAGGCATTTGTTTTCTCTTAGGTGGCTGTGTATCTGTGTTTTTGTTATATCCTCGAACATGTGTTTTATTTCTGTTACGGTGTCCTCTCTTTTCTGGTCGTGGATTAATAGGAGTGTTGAGTTTATTCTGCCGGATAGTTTCTCTTTTTCTTTGTTGTCTGCTATGAGCATTCTTGCTCCCGCCCGGATGACCTCTGATCTTGCGGAGAATCCGAGTTCCTCCTGGATCCGGTCTATTTCCGCAAGCAATCTGTCGCTTAGGGATACGCTGATGATTGCCATAGCATAATTAATTAATAAGTTATTTATAAATATTGCATATAACTTATTAACAAAGTATTTGGATGTTAATAACAATGGGATAGGAAACAAATGCAAAAAGAGATTCTGAACGTAAAAAACCTGAACGTAGGACTCGACGGGGAAGAGATAATTAAAGATTTATCCTTTAAGGTAAATGAACAGGAAGTTTTGATAATCTTAGGCCCCAATGGCGCGGGAAAAACAACCTTGCTTAGAACTCTTTTAGGCTTTCTACCTTACCGGGGTGAAATCTCCTGGAGCACCAAAAATATCAGCTACCTCCCACCCCAGGAGTTATTCCACAGGAAAGACCTGCCCCCGCTAAGCATAGAAGAATTCTTTAAATTCAAGGAGGCTTCCTCCGAAAAAATCTTAAAAATTTTAAGGTTAGTTGGATTAGATTCATCTCTGCTTAAAAAAAGATTCGGGACATTATCTACCGGCCAATTCCAACGGATGATAATTGCTTGGGCCTTGGTTGATGAACCCTCAGTCCTGCTTTTTGATGAACCAACCTCCGGAATCGATGTAGGGGGGCAGGAAACCATCTATTCACTCCTACATAAATTCTGGAAGGAAAGAAACCTCACTATTTTACTGGTTACCCATGACTTAAACATCGTCTGGGAACACGCCAATAACGTGTTATGCCTGAATAAAAAGATGCTATGCTATGGGAAGCCAGGGGAAGTCCTTACCCCTGAAGACCTGGAAAACCTTTACGGCACCGGAATAAAATTTTATAAACACAAACATGATTGAGATGCAATTTATTTTAGCCCTGGTAATAGGGGCTTTTATTGGAGCAGCAGCAGGTTATTTAGGTACCCTGATGCTGTCAAAAAGAATGGCTTTGGTAGCAGGTCCCTTAGGACACCTGACACTGCCAGGGATCGCTTTAGGTTTAACCTACGGCCTTGATGTTTCCCTCTGCGCTTTTCCTTTTGTTGTTTTAGGGATAATCTTGATTTGGGTGTTTGAGATAAAAACAAAAATACCGATGGAGGCTCTGACAGCCGTAGTCTTCGCTTGCGGGGTGGCAATCACTTTTTTATTCCTCCCTGAGGAAAAAGCTGTGCCTGCTTTAATAGGTGATATCTCTGGGATATCCCCTGTAGCTGCAGCAACTGCCGTCGTTTTATCTTTAATCATTTTTCTCATAACCAGAAGAATTTTTTCAGAGATGATTCTCATCAGCATTTCAGAGGACTTAGCTAAGGTGCGGAAGGTGAATGTGAAAAAATATAATTTTATCTACCTGATTTGCATTGCCCTCACCGTGTCTTTAGGGGTTAGGATAGTCGGGGGGCTGTTGACCGCTGCTTTAGTGGCTATCCCGGCTTGCACAAGCAGAAATTTAAGCAAGAATCTCTTCCAGTACTCTTACGGAGGGATGGCAGTTGGAGGCCTAGCATGTGTTGTGGGGATTATAGGTTTTAAATTCACAGGTATTGCAGCAGGTCCCTTGATTGTTATAGTAAGTACCCTGTTTTTTTTAATCTCAGTAATCTTCAGGGGATAATCAGATGATTTCATTTCCTTCGGAGGTGGCGGCATGTCCCTCCTTCGTTAGATGTATTACAGGGTAGAATCTATTGCCCCCGGTTACCAGATACCCCCGCTCAAGCAGTTCATCGATGATCTCTACTGTGCGTTTCTTTGTAAACTCACTCAGGCTATTGTAGTATCTATGTTCATTGTATTGGTTTTCGTAGATGTACTCTGCCCTTGACCCGGTTAATATACCCGCAATTTTATTCTTCCCCAGCCTCCCATCTAACTCCTCTATCAGCTTCAATACCTGTAACGGAGCAGATATCTCCTGCGGTTTGGGGGGTTGTTCCATAGCATCTACGGTTTCCCCCTGCCCTCCAGCTAAAGAAGCACAAACTAATTTTATTTCATCATATGATACGTCGGAGGGTAGTGAATCCTTCACCTGACGTAATCTCCCACTACCCACAGTAATTACCGCATCCGTTATCTGCTTTTGAACATCAGGCTCCACAAGACCATTTAGGTTACACTCGATCCTGCCCTCCCCCATCAACCTCACCAGATGAGTTGCTATTGTGGCAGTCTTTAATCCACGGATTTTCGCTATTTCCTGAAGCCCATGCCCCTCCCTGAAGAGCAGGAGTGTCTCATCCACGGTATCCACCTGCTGGGGGATATCTCGCTGCTTTTGTTGTTTCAACCCGGATAGCGTTTCCAGC
Organism: uncultured archaeon; assembly: GCA_965602195.1. GTDB lineage: Archaea > Altiarchaeota > Altiarchaeia > IMC4 > QMZM01 > CBFCYF01. The sequence continues at coordinate 7,344 of CBFCYF010000030.1, forward strand.
TCGACTTCCTCTGCCTCTGTGAGAGCAGCATCTCCCTTCTCTGTCAGACCTATTGTCGGATAAACTGGGTCACCCCCGTATGTGACGTATCCCCGCTCAAGCAATTCATCCATAATCGCTATCACCTCCTTGTTTATGAAATCACCGAGAACACCGTAGCATTCAAGCTTATCATAATCACCCCAGTATATGTACTTGGATTTCGAACCCCCCAGTATACCCGCAATTTTATTCTTCCCCAGCTTCCCATCTAATTCCCCGACCAGTCTCAGGATTTGCAGAGGTAAAGACAATTCCATTGTATCCTCTTCATTCAACTGCCTAGGCTCAGCTTTCAGGTATCTGTATTTCTCTTCACTTCCCTCATCTGCCTCCGGGGGCCGTACGGTTTCCTTAAAGAACTCCCTGCATAATCTCTCCGCCTCATCTGTCACCTTAAAGCTGTAATCCGGCGGGAGACACTTTCTGTAGATGGGATAGGCAAACCGGTAGTCCATCAAAATTATTACCCCAATATCCGTCTCGCTTCTGATCCCTCTGCCTCCAGCCTGCAACACCTTTCCGATTGCAGGATATATATAGCTGTAGAGCTCCCCCTTATCTCTGCCGAACTTATTGACGTAGTATTGTTGTAGATTTTTAACTTCAAGTGTAGGCGGACTCAAAGGCAGCCCCACAATAATCACAGCCTTCAATATGTTGTCTTCATAATCCACACCCTCAGACAGAGACCCTGCCTGGACCCCCAACAGGATACCCCCCCTACTCCTCAAAAGATCATATAACCTGTTCTTCTGCCTTTTGCTCATATTCCTGCGCTCAACCAGTGTCTTTTCTTTAGGGATATAATCTGCGATACTCTCAAGGAGATTATATGAGGGGAAGAAGACCGCAAGATTCCCCTCCACTGCGTCTGAAATCCCGGATATCTTCTGTGCGATATTCTTATACATATCTTCGCCTCTTTGCGCGTATCTGGTCGTCAAGCCCCGCGTCACTATTATCAACCTGTTTTCCATCGGAAACGGGGATTTATACTCTCTCAGCAGGGTTTTCTCAGACCTTGCCCCAAGAACATCCGCATACATCTCCGTGGGATACAATGTACCGCTCATCATTATAGTCGCATGTACTTTTGAGATTATATCCCTGCTGAGTATCGAGGGATCCAACAACCTGAAGGACAATCTCGGTGTCGGCTCACTGGAAAACACCCGCGAACAAGAAAGATCAGTCACCCACCCGTCAAGGAATTCCGCCACCCTCAGTATCGCCGGCCTTTCCTTTTCACCTTCCAGTGCAACACCAACCTTCTTCAGTTCATCTATGAATCCACGGTAGGTCATGGACTGCCCGAGCGTTTCCTGCAACACCTGGTTTATGCCATCCACCACATCTTCTTTATCAACATTCTGCTCCTTATTTTTGTCTCTAATAAATTCATTGAAAAATTTTTCCACACCCTTAAGGTGGCGGTACAGGAGATCATCCACCGAGTGCATCTGCCTTTCCGCTTCCCTTAAACTGTTTAGGGTCAGCTCATCGCTCAGATGGTCTCTAATCCTTGCCGGCAGATTATGCGCCTCATCCACCACAAGAATTATGTCCTCTAAATCAAGTTTAAGGGAGTCTAATACAGTTTTTGAGATGTCGGAGAACAGGTAATTATAGTCGCAGATGAGTACGTCAGTATGTCTTGCGGCATCCAGGGCGGCTCTGTGCGGGCAGATACCGTTAACAGTGCACAAATCCTTCAATTCCTCCACATGCATTATCTCTTTCGCAATTCTTTCGCCTACCATACGATCATACTTTCTGAAGAACCTGCATTTTCTCGTCTTCTGCTCGAATTTACATAGTTCATTGAAAACTGCGTAATACTCCCTTGATATGTCTCTGGGGCACATGGCCTGTTTGGATATGACATCAACCACAGTAAAATCCACCTCCCTGACTCTCTTTATTAATTTGAGCGTGTCAACCGCAATCTTGTGCTGAGACTGCTTCGGGGTTAGAAAGAAAACCACCTTATCGTTTTTCAAGGCATATTCGAGTGCGGGAGCTAACGCAGCTACGGTTTTGCCGATACCCGTTGGGGCGTGCGCGAGAAGAATACCCCTAGATTCAACAACTTTCCGGACATCACCTAAAAACTCTTTCTGCCCATCCCGGATTGTTGAAAAAGGGAAGAAGGTGTTTTCATTCATTTTTCAGGTATTGGGTTGAATCGAAATCTGATATTCCACCTATGTTTCCGTATTTATATGGAGGGAATCGATTAAAACACAATTTTTTTTTTTTATTATTTGCTTCGCTAAGCTCTCTCAAGCCCCCATATCCGTGCCCCATATTTCTTACACTCTACGCATATAGTTACAATCACCTCCGGCAGGATATATTCAGGTGTTTTTAAGACTTAATCCTAATACTAATCTCATATTCTAACTGAACCAAAGATGAAGGGGTCAAAGGGTTATCGGAGGGGGACAAGGAATCTGAAGGTCGGGGTTAGAGATAAAGGTAAAGTCAAGATCAGGAGGTATATGCAGAAATTCAGGGAAGGAGATGTGGTTGCAATCTCCATCGACCCAAGTTACCAGAAGATACCGCACCCCAGATTTCAGGGTAACGGCGGCAGGATAGTCGGGACACAAGGTAGCGCCTACTATGTGGAGATAAGAGATAAGAACAAGAGGAAGAAGATACTGGTAACGCCAAATCACCTCACCGCCCTGAAACCTAAATAAAAAAATGGAAGTCATAAATGAAAAAGTTGCCTCTCTGGCCGAGGTCAGGAAGATCCTGGAAAATAAAGAGAAGGTATATCATGAGGAAGAATATGAGATGCTCTATGAGCAGAAGCGGGCATTGGAACACGCTCAAAAATGCACTAAATTGAATCTGAGGGATACTAAAAAGCTGATAAAAGAGCTCTCGGAGATGGAATTGAAACTGAATAAGGAGTGGATAATCAAGATGGTGGATTTGCTTCCAGAGGATGTGGATGACGTTCGCGCAATTTTCGCAAAAGAAAGATTCAAATATGATGAGGGGGATATCAGGAAGATTCTGGATGTGATTGCTAAATATCGCTAAAAGATGAGCCTGAGGTGGTTGTATGAAAAAAGACGACTATGTTAGAGTTATCGACTTTCTCCCGACGGGAAAATCTGATATGCCTCCACATAAAAGGAAGCCCATCGCCCAGGTAGTGGGAGAGGAATACTTCTCGTTGCTGGAGATCGTTCCAAGGGCAGGTGAAGTCTTTGAAGTGGGGGACAGGATATATATCGGCGAAGGCGTCAGGAACGCAGTGGATCACATAGAGAGAAGAATAAGGTATGATTGGTTGACTCCCACGGCAAAAACGGAACTCAAAATAATCCTTGAGGATATTGTTGCAGATGATGAAAAAAGATATATTGATTTTTTCAATACTGCAGGAAGCATAAGTACCAGACTGCATAAACTGGAGATACTGCCGAGGATTGGAAAAAGACATCGTCAGGATATAGTGGAGGAGAGAGAGAGGGAGCTATTTAAGAGTTTTGCAGATATGCAGGAGAGAGTGAATAAGGTTCCGGATCCGGTGAAAATCATTGTAGACAAAATAGTAGAAGAGCTTAAGAGAGAAAGTAAATACTTCCTCTTTGCCCCCTACATACAGGAAAATCCGAAGGAGAAAAGAGGGCGATAGGTTTTTTTACATTAAAGCATATATTTATTAGTTATAATACCTTAGCCAACAGGGAGTAAGATGGTGAAGATAGAGATAGATGTCGAGAAATGCATAGGCTGTGGCGCGTGTGTGAATGCCTGCCCAGCTTCCTTGTTTAAGCTTGTTGACGAGAAGAGCAAGGTTGTAGGTAATGTCGATGACTGCATCCTTTGTAAGGCCTGTGAGACAAGCTGCCCCGCGGGTGTGATCACTATCTGTGAATAAGGCGGCACCATCACTTAAGGATAATAACAACATAAGAGGGGATTCTCTACAATAGAATGACGTTACCTATATGCGATATCTGTGCAAAAACAGGGGTACTCTGCAGTACCTGTGAATCTAAACTGCATGAAGGCAAAATATCGGATCTGGATGTAAAGCTGTCCGGTTTACTGTATGGGCTTGGAAAGAGTGAGATAGGATTTGAGAGAGCAATTGACACCAAGAATTTCATAATAGTTCTCACCAAGAAAGAGGATGTTGGAAAGATCATCGGGCGGGGAGGGGACAGCATAAGATTTCTATCAGAGAAACTGGAGAAACAGTTGAGGGTGATCGGGACAGGCGACCTTGAGGAGACCATCTATGATTTTGTGGCTCCAGCCAGGATCACTAGCATTAACACAGTGTACAGACTGGATGGCAGCACCATAAAAAGGGTAAGGATAGATGAGAAGGATAAAAAGAAGTTGAGGATGGATCTGGGAGAGATAAAAAAACTGATTGCATCTCTCGCAGATGACAACATAGAGATTATCTTTGGATAAACTGAAAATGTGGTTTACAGTTCAGAGATTGTAAGTCCAATTTCAAAGCCCCTGCCGCAGAAGGAGACATATACTGAAATTAATCAGGTTACATTAAGAGAATGAGAACTCATTATTCAAATGAAATCACCCAGGAATTCGATGGTAGACAGGTAACTGTTTCGGGGTGGGTTCATGAGGTCAGGGATCTGGGGAAGCTGAAGTTTTTGATTCTCAGGGATGGTGGGGGGTTCATCCAGGTTATCGCAAAGACGGGTGAAACCGATGCCGAAGTTCTTGAGGAAATTGATTCTCTGAGCAGGGAATCTGTAATTGAGGTAACAGGCGTAGCTAAAAAGAATTCTAATGCCCCGGGTGGTGTGGAGATTGCAGCAGGAGATATTAAGGTCATAAGCAGGTCGCAGTCCCCTCTGCCCCTGGACGTTACCCAGAAAGTTGGTGCGGATATGGACACCAGGCTGAATAATAGATTCATGGACTTGAGGAAACCGCAGGTAGCCGCCATCTTCAGGATTAGGAGCAGGGTTCTGGATGCCGGGAGAGGGTTTTTAAGAGAGGAGGGTTTTGTTGAGATCAACACCCCGAATATAATATCCAGTGCTTCTGAGGGAGGAACCGAGCTCTTCCCTATCTCCTACTTCGACAGGGAGGCATTTCTCGCTCAAAGCCCCCAGCTCTATAAACAGATGATGATGGCCACCGGCTTTGACAGGGTTTATGAGACATCCAGCTATTTCAGGGCCGAGGAACATGATACGAGGAGACACCTGAATGAGGTGACAGCTATTGACCTGGAGATGTCTTTTATTAAAGACGAGTCTGATGTCATGGATGCTCTTGAGAATCTCTGCCTGGCTATGATAGGGGGGGCATCAGAGTGTGAGGATGAGCTTAGGATCCTTGGTAAGGAGATCCCTATCCCTAAAAAGCCTATCAGGAGGATTACCTATGATGAGGTCCTTGAATTACTCAGGGAGGAGGGAAAGGAAATACCTTGGGGCCAGGATCTGGACACGGAAAGTGAGAAACTTCTTGGGGAATTAGTGAGGAGGCAATTCAACGAGGATATCTACTTCATAACGAAATACCCGCTTCAGATTAAGCCTTTCTACACGATGCCGGATGAGAAAGCAGATTACTCCCGGGCCTTCGATTTAGAGTATAAGGGGGTTGAGATATCCTCTGGAAGCCAGAGAATTCATGATTATGGATTGCTGGTGGAGAGGATAGAATACCATAAACTTGATCCGGAGAGCTTTAAATTTTATCTGGATGCATTCAGGTATGGAATGCCTCCGCATGGCGGTTTTGGGTTAGGGGTTGACAGGGTGATGATGCAGATACTTGATCTGCCCATCAGGGAGGTGGTTATATTCCCCAGAGACAGACACAGGCTGACACCATAATTAATTTGTTACAAAAATGATGAGGGGGTATGGGCACATAATCGCTGCCGTATTTATTCTGGTATTGGTGATTGCTGCAGGAACCTGCGGCTTTATGTTGCTTGAGAATCTCAGCTTTTTAGATTCCCTTTATTTCACCGTAATGACCGTTTCGTCGGTGGGTTTCGGCGATATTGTTCCTGAAACAAAGGAATCGAAGATATTTACTATTTTTTTGGTTTCATTTGGGGTGTTGGCGTTGTTTTATACCATAAGCGTTGTTATTTCATCGTTGGTTGAGATAAGATTATTAGATATTCTAAGGTTTGGTGGGGTAAAGAGAAGAATTAGGAGAATGAAAAATCATGTAATCTTGTGTGGGTATGGGGAGGTAGGCTCCCTGATAGCTGAAGGGCTTGGCAGGGGGGAGGTGACGGTAATCGAAAAAGATGAGGAGAAAGTTAACGAGCTGGTAAAGAGGGAATTTTCTGCGATACACGGGGATTCCACCAACCCGGAGGTTCTTGCGCAGGCGGGGATAAAGAACGCCAGAGCAGTCATAATAGCCTTGAACTCTGATCCGGATGCGGTGTATACGATACTCACGGCAAAGGAGCTGAACAGGGATGCCAGGATATACGTCAGGGCGAATGAAAAGAAATCCAAAAGCAAGATGAAAAGAGCTGGGGCAGATTATGTCATCTGTCTTTCGGCGGTGGGGAGCAGGGAGATCCTAAGGGCCTTGGAAGCAAAGAATCCAGGAGGAGACAGTACAACGGTTGAGGGGGATATTTAAAAATTATTTTAGTCTCCTAATCAGATAAAGAGCTGTTGCAGTTAATACAAAAACGGCAATTGCAATGATTAGGAGTGAATTATCCTCAGATTCACCATCAGCCTCTATTGTTGTTTCCGTGAGGGATGTGCTTGTAGCAGGGGTTGTCTCAGCCAGGGTCGTGGTTGCATCCGGAGGCAGTCTCGGCTCGTCTGTCAACTCAATATTCAGGATATAGCTGTCTTCATCGCCCCTCAGTATATAATCTGTGGTTTTCTGGTCTTTGTAGGTTACGGTTACGATTATATAGTCGCCTTTGCTTGCCGTAACACCCAAGAGATAGTAGTTCATGTCTTTGTGAGAAAACGTGCTGTGTATCGATTTCTTGTATCCTGTGTTCGGGACCTCGATTGTTATTTTCGCTGAATCTATTCTCTCTCCCAGGTACGTCACCTCTCCTGCAATAATTGTGCCGCCGGAAGGCATTGGTTGAGCCCAAACCAGCGGGATTAGTGACATCAGCAGCAGTATTGCGGCGGCGTTTTTCATTTTTCAGTATAATGGCAGAGTAATCGGTGAGCCGGTGTAGTTTATCAAGTAGCCTTTTCCTGTCTCAAACCTATTGAATGGGTTGGCGGAAGCTGTTGGATGGTAACGCACGAAGTCTCCGTAGGGCACATGTAAGCTCTTATCGTAGTAGTAGATTCCGGTGTAGTTTTCTGGTGTTATTCCGTTCGCTGAGAGGGCATCCTTTATCGTATCATCGAGCAGAGGGCTGTTGCTTTGGATTCCGAAGAAATACCACCCCGACGTATTCATAACCAGCTGTGGACCTGAGGGGTCAGGTATTCCGTAATAGGACTTATCTATGCAGTTTGGATGGGCTTTACCTGTATCGTTTATGAATATGAAATAACCTTTTCCAACCTCTAACTCGGTCAGGGACTGAATTATTACGGGAGGAATCTCCGGCGCAAAGGAATCGAATATGTCCTCTACCCTGTGCCTTGCCAGCCGGTCGTATGGCAGCCCCCCTAGAATCTGGGTTGAGGAGGTATCGGTGTCCGGGTTCCCTAGGTAGTCTATCGGCAGAAGGGGTAGGGAGATTGAATTCCACCGGTAACACATGCCTTTTATCTCCGTCTCCGCCAGATATTTGAAGTCCACATGTGCGCATCCCATATTCCCGGCCCCGTCTTCGGCGCAGACCGTCAGGGTTATTGCTCCGGGCTGGATGAGTGGTTCATCACTGTAGCCGCAGTCCATGTAGTTGGCATTAAGGTTGGGGTATGGGCTCCAGTAATCCTGCGGCCAGGGATTGCAGTGGATTGCTCCGTTGAATGAGGTGGAGTTTTCATCGAAATATCTGTTGCGCCAGGTGGTCCCATTAACCCTCACCGTGACCGTATCCTCGGCTATGTCACAGTGGTCTTCTGTTATGTCAAAGTCAACGCTCCTGTTTCCTTCATAAACAACCGGTGGCGTGGGGAGAATTAGGTTTACTGTGGGCGCTGTGACGTCATACCTCCAGGTCCCGGAGTCGCAGTATATGTTGCGGAATGTTGGATGGCACCATCCGGATTCATAGCAGTGGTCGTTGTAGATGCAGTCTGTGGGGCGGGGACAGCAGGATTCATTGTCTCCGCCGCATGCGTCTTCTGCAACAACCGAACTGCATGTTAGGCGGTGTTCTCCGGGATCGTCTCCACAGCATGCTGTGGGGGAGATGTCTCCGCCGATGTTCCAGTGTGCGAGGCAGCAGAGCGTACATGATGGCCCCGATTCGTCGCAGTGGCCCCAATCGATTTTTGTTCCGGGTTCTGCTGGAGTGCAGCAGGAAGCCGGCCACAGGCAGTCAGCCTGGCAGGTTTGTATGATGTTGCAGGTTGTTGTCACCGGAGCCCCCCATCCCCCGCTTCCGTCATAATCAATGAAGTGCTCTCCGCTGCAGTGATCATTCCATGTGGTTGATCTGTCGCAGGGTCTTGTCTGGCCGTCACTGCACTCCGCCCCGCATTCTTCCTCAACGCATCCGCAGCCCCACTGCAGGGTTCTTGCACCGTCCCAGACACTATCGCAGGCACCGCCCTGACAGAAACAGTTCAGATGATCCTGATCCTGACAGGTGCATTTATATATCCCGTTACAACATGAGTAGGGGCCTCTATAGTCATACCAGCCGCTGCACCAGCCGCAGTCCCGCACAAACTCATCTTCTGTGTAACAATTTTCATAACAACTTCCCCCTGACCGTCCTCGGTCGCAGCAGGTTCTTGATCGACGCACATTATCACCACTGCAGTAATAACCCCAAGGATCGCAGGAGTCAGTTCCGCAGTCTTCTATCGTGGTTGTGGTTGATGGCGAGGTGGTTGTGGTTGATGGCGAGGTGGTTGTGGTTGATGGCAAGGTGGTTGTGGTTGATGGCGAGGTGGTTGTGGTTGATGGCGAGGTGGTTGTGGT
>CBFCYF010000031.1:0-16228 GCA_965602195.1 uncultured archaeon
CGTACAAGTCCTTGAGATAATATGCTTTGCCGTTTGCTTTCATCCAACAAATTTAGTATTTTGAAGGCCTCTCTTATCTCTTTTCTCTTAAACATTTTACTTATTTTTGTGCAATAGCAAATAACTTCGACGTATACAAACTTGAGTTCGTATATCCCTCCATTTCGGCGATATATCTGCTTCTGTTAAGCAATGTCAGTATATCTTATTACTTTTTAGATCAAAAAACTAAAATTGTATCGCCTAAATCTGAGATTATTGATAAATATTAGCAATCAGGAGACCAATAGCATGAGTGAATACTGGTAGATTTTCCGATTTTTCCCGATTACTGGCGAATACTGGCAGAAATTTAAACCAACAGCAAGCGTGATTTGTGGCGAATAGTGGTAAGTAAGGAATCGATAGCAAGAGTGGATATTTGTAGATTTTCCCGTAAACGGAAAAAAATTTCTTTTGTAAAAGAAAAGCTTGACGCCGAGGTAGGGATTCGAACCCTAGCGTCCCAGAGGGACACGGGCTCTCAAGGCCCGCGCGTTAATCCTGGCTCCGCCACCTCGGCATGTAGGAATTAGTCGACGACTAATGTGTCATATCCGCCGTTGGCTCGATTCTAGTTCAATGGGGCTAAGCGAAGCGCACGCCCCACCTTTCGCCAGCCTTTAGTAAAGGCTGAGTGGGACCGCCGAGATTCGAACTCGGGTCACCGGCTGTTTCGGCTCCTAATGAAGGATTCTCCCAAAGCCGGAAGGATGCCAAGCTACCCTACGGTCCCATACACACGATATAACATTGGGAAGATTATTGGGAGGATAAGAATAAATCCTCCCTTTTTTTTAATCCTCATCAACACAGTACGCTGTTCCGTTGCCTAAATCCACGCAAGATCTGTTCAGACATCTCATGGATTCATACATATCCACATACTCTATACACCAAGCAGCCTTAGTGCCTGGGTGCCTACACGCCCAATGTGTATGTAGAAGATAAACATCACCATGTCTGCATATGAGGTCCTCCCTCTCCTCACCGCAATCTTTGTTCATGACGCACGCGATCTCTTTTATGGAGGTGGTTGAGACACTGGAGGTGGAGGAGCTGGTTGAGGTGGTGGAGGAGCTGGTGCTGGTTGTGGTGGAGGTTGTTGAGGTGGAGGATGTGGTGATTACAGTGGAGGTTGAGGTTGTTGAGGTTGAAGTGGATGTTGAGGTTTCCCACCCTTGGCCTCCCATCAACGAAGGAAGTAGTAGGTTGATGAAATCCACCAACGTCTCGGCCACAGTCGTTGTCATATCAGGGGATAAGCTCACCATCGCAGACACATTACCTGATATCAATACAGTTAAAACCAGGCATAAAATAATTTTTTCCATTATATGCCTCCAACCATCTTCTCGACATGTATTGTTCTCTGGGGGTAGGGGATTACAACGTCGTTCTCCTTGAATTTAGTCCATATCTGCTTGTTAATCCACCCGACCACAGTAGGCCGGTATTTTGCATCCCCGATGTAGCATCTTAACTCGAAATTTATTGAGGAATCCCCGTATCCGATCAGAACACACTCCGGCTCTGGACGCTTAAGTACATCATCACTTTCTTTGGCGATTTCAGTTAATATCTCCTCGACTTTCTCAATATCTGAGTCATAGGAGACACCTATAGGTATCCGTATCCTTATGTTCCTGTTCGTTTTGGTGTAGTTAATTAGTTTTTTGGTGATAAGGTCCTCGTTGGGGATCATTATCTCTATGTTATCGGTTGTCAGCACGGTGGTGCTCATAACTCCGATGTCCACCACATCACCCCAAACATCACTTACCTGAATCCTGTCCCCGATCTTTATATCCCTCCTGCTTAGCACTATAAAACCTGAAACGACATTCGAGATAATCTTCTGCAAACCAAAACCAAGAGCAATACCTCCCACACCCAAGGCAACGAGTAGGGATGTTAATTCGATGCCAACTGTTTTAAGTGCGATTATAGCACCCAATAAGACAATAAACCAGGTGATTGCTTTGGTTATGACAAGAGAGGTGCTTTTATCAACCTCATGGGGGGCTAGTAACCTCCACCGCACCATATTTCCAATGAAAATAGCAATTATGTAGCTGATCGCAAGAATCAACAGCGACACCATTACGGCAGTTAATGTTATGTCGGTATTCCCTATTTTCGTTAGGGGGGTTGATATCACGGAAATAATATTTTCGATGAAGGCATTCATTTTAGCTTCTGGGATCTGAATTCATCTACGGCATTGACGGGGGCCTCCACAAAACCATCTTCGTCTGAGCTGATCAACTGTTTCGGGCGTATACCTCTGTTCACACCCTCAAGTAGGGTTGCATGTATTGCACTACACCTGGGTGCCTCCGATTCCTCTGCCTTCAGGTATCCTAAACTCATTTTTTTTGATCCGCCTCAGCTTGTTTTATGATCCATGGAATCCACTACATCAATCAATTTCCTGTTTTCTTTCCGGGTTCCTATGCTTATCCGGACGTACTCCCCGCTAAATCCATCAAACTTACCTAGGTCTCTTACTATTATCCCCTCATCTATTAACTTATCGAAGAATTCCCGTGATTTCATGGGTGATGTATCTATCAATATAAAATTTGCGTTGGATTTGAATGTCTTGAATCTCCTGGATAGATTATTGTATAGGGTCTCTCTATCCGCAACTATCTTTCTTACAGAATTTTCCATGTAGGGGATATCGTCTAATGCTGCCAGGGCGGCAACCTGTGAGATGGAACTTACGCTGAATGGCTGCTTTACCCCGGATAATAAATCAATTATCTTGGGGTTAGAGAGCCCGTATCCAACCCGCAGGCCACCTAATGCGAAGGCCTTGGAGAAGGTTCTGAGAACAATCAGGTTATTATAGTCCTCTATTAATGATGCCACGGTTCTGCCACAGAATTCGTAGTAGGCCTCATCCACCACCGTGATCTTTCCCAGCTCAAGTATTTCCACGATGTCTCCCTCATCTACCACAGAGCCTGTGGGGTTGTTGGGGTTACAGAGAAAAATAAGGTTGGTGTTTTCAGCGTCCTTCATGAATCCCTCCATAGGTAAACTAAAATCCTGCTTTAGGTTGGATTTAACATACATCTCCCCCATGATCTGGGAACATAGCACGTATCCGGAAAATGACGGATAAAATCCGAGGACAGGACCCTTGAACGCCTTCAGAATGAGATCCAGTAGTTCATCGGATCCGTTTCCCATAACGACACTATCTTTCCCCACACCGCAATACTCTGCGGTCTCCGCTCTCAGCTCCGGGTCCATGTAGGGGTAGACATTAACGTTCTTTATATATTCTGTTAGGGCCTCAACCACTTGGGGGGAGGGACCGTAGTTGTTTTCATTGGAGGCCAGCTTGATGAAGCCCTCCCGCATTTCCCCGGGAATATAGGGTTCTATATCCTCAACCCACTCCCTGACAAAAGGTGAGATATTAAATTTGTTGACTTTCATCATTATGGTATATATGGAAAAATGGGGATAAAATATGTGCAGGTAATTTTAATCCTTAATCTGAATTTAGATAACAGTAAGGGAAGATGGCAGAATATGAGGTGGAGCTCTTTGGGGAGGAGGGCTTTAAGAGGAAGAAGTGCCGGAAATGTGGGAGATATTTCTGGACACTTGGGGACACGGGAAGCTGTGGTGAGCCCCCCTGTGAGGAATACAATTTCATAGGGAATTCCCCGATGAAGAAGGCGCTGGATCTCAATGAGATGAGGGAATCCTATCTCAGATACTTTGAGGACAACGGCCATGAAAGGGTGTCCCGTTACCCTATAGTTGCAAGATGGAGGGATGACATATTCTTCACTATCGCCTCCATATCCTGTTTCCAGCCCTGGGTTCTGAATGGGACAGTTGATCCCCCCGCTAATCCTCTGGTAATGAGTCAAACATCCCTGAGATTCAATGACATCGATAACGTTGGCAGAACCGGGAGGCATCTCACGGAATTTGAGATGATGGGGCATCACGCATTTAACACCAAAAATAAGTTTGTTTACTTTAAAGACAGGACGGTGGAGCTGTGCAACAACCTACTTATCAAGCTCGGAATAGATGAGGAAGATATCAGCTACATTGAGGCCGAGTGGTCTGGCGGAGGAAACTCAGGGCCCTGCTTTGAGGTGATTGTGGCAGGAGTTGAGCTTGCAACCCTTGTATTTATGATGTATGAGGAAACACCATCAGGTAAGAGGACGATGGATATGCAGGTGGTTGATACAGGCTATGGTCTTGAGAGATTCGTGTGGCTTTCCCAGGGGACACCAAACGCCTATGAGGCCATATTCGGGGATGTCCTTGAGAGATTAAAGAAAGAGGTTGATGTTGAAGCTGATAAAACAATACTGGCTGAGTATTCAAAGATGGCGGGGATGATGAATGTTGAAAGCGGCTCTGACATGAAGGAACTGCAACAGAAGGTTGCAGAAAGAATTGGGATTACGGTGGATGAATTAGTTAAGGAGGTATCACCCTCCGAAAACCTGTACTCTGTCTGTGACCACACAAGGGCATTAACCTTTATGCTTAATGATGGGGTGGTTCCGTCAAATGTGAAGTCCGGTTACTTCGCTAGACTCCTGATAAGGAGAGGCCTGAGATCATTGAAGGCTCTGGGTCTTGAGATACCGCTGGATGAGATAGTATCCTGGCAGATAGACTATCTTGGGGGATACTTTAATGAGCTGAAAGAAAACAAGAAAGACATCCTCAACATAGTGGGGATTGAGGAGAAAAGATACCATAAAACAGTAGAGAGGGGGGGGCAGGTAATCGGCAGGGTGGATGATAGGATAAAAAAAGAAGGAAAAGATAAGCTGGAGGTAGGGGATTTGATTCTCCTTTATGACACTCACGGGTTGACTCCGGACGTAGTGAAGGACTTTTCCAGGCTGAGGGTTGATATCCCAGACGATTTCTATATCCAGGTTTCCGCTAAACACGAGAAAGCAGGGTTGGGGAAGGAGGAGGTTAAGGGAATCGAAATACCTAAGGATCTGAAACCCACGATTCTCGGGTACTATGAGGATTCTAGGGTAAGGGAGTTTAAGGCCAGGATTGTCTCCGTCTTCGATAATTTCGTTGTTCTGGATAAAACCTACTTTTATCCAAGTGGTGGGGGTCAGGAGACCGACTACGGAACCATAGATGGCAGGGATATGGTGTCCGCTGAGAAGGTGGGTAACGTGGTGGTTCATAAGGTAGGGGATGTTGCTGGATTAGATGTGGGGGATGAGGTCGGCTGCGCGATAGAGTGGAAACGTAGACTGCAGTTGATGCAACACCACACCGCCACTCACATCATCAATGGCGCAGCTAGAAGAGTTCTTGGCAATCATGTGTGGCAGGCGGGAGCCCATAAGAGCGAGGAGATGGGAAGATTAGATATCACACACTATGCAGGTTTAAACAATAGCGAATTAAGCAGGATAGAGGATCTAGCCAATAAGATCATCAGGGAAGACAGAGGAGTGAATATCTCTTTCATGCAGAGAAACGAGGCTGAGAGAAAATACGGTTTCAGAATCTACCAGGGAGGCGCCGTTCCCGGCAGAAAGATAAGGATAGTGGACATAAGGGATTGGGATGTAGAGGCCTGCGGGGGAATGCACTTCAGTAGTACCGGAAAGGTGGGGGGAATAAAGCTTATTAGAGCAAAGAGAATCCAGGACGGGGTGGTGAGATTGGAATTCAAGGCCGGCAAAGCACTGGCAAGGTATGAGGATGAGATAGGAGGTATCAAAGCCGAAATGGACTACTCCAGTATCTCAGAGGATGAACTGAAGGAAATCGCATCCATGTTCTCGGTTCAGATAGGGAAATTACCGAAAACCCTGGATAGGTTCAGGGTGGAATGGAAACAACAGAGGGATGAGATTAGGGGGCTGGAGGACTCTATTATAGATTCTGGAGGGGAAAGGTATGTGCTTGGCAGTAAATACAGTCAGTTGCCGTCAGGAGATCCCGTAAAGGCCTCAAAGAAACTATTTGAGCAGTGGAAACAGCAGCAGAAGGAACTGAGTATCTTGAGAGGTAAACTGAAGGATCTTATTATTGAGAGATTAGGGGATAGATTCAGGGGGGAGTTTGTGGATGCAGAGGGTATAAAGATGGTGGCAGATATTGTCTATGGGATGGATGTCAGGAACATGACTGAAATAGCCAAGAGTGTTGTGGAGGAAAACTCCGTGTTAATATTGGGCAGTGTCAGCGGTGAAAAAGCGAGTGTTGTTGTTTACTCAAATTCAAAGATAAAGGCGGAGGGTATTGCAAGGGATATATGCACTAAACTTGGTGGAGGAGCCAGAGGGGATGGGCGCCTGGCGATTGGAGGGGGTTCTGCAGAAAACCTGGATGAGATAATTGCGGACCTCAACCCGGCTCAGATTTTAAAATAGATACTTATTAATATATTAGGATGAATCTAGGTAAATTTGATGGATTTATTAAGGAGGTGAATGGTGAAATCCAGCGTTCCCTCCGGGGGGAACCTGAAAGGCTATATGAGGCTGCAAGACACCTTCCCGACACAGGGGGTAAGAGGGTGAGACCTATCCTGTGTTTGCTTTCATGTCAGGCGGTTGGAGGAGACAACAGTAAGGTGATCAAAACCGCCGCTGCTATAGAGTTGATCCATACCTTCACCCTGATACATGATGACATCATGGACAGGGATGATATGAGAAGAGGTGTTCCGTCGGTGCATGAGGCCTACGGTGAACCCACGGCGATACTTGCAGGTGATCTCTTATTCGCAAAGGCCTTTCAGTTATGTGATCCGGCAGTTTATAGAATCCTGGCTAAGGTGTCTGCGGAGGTCTGTGAGGGGCAGGAGATGGATATGTCCTTTGAGGGGAGACTTGATGTCTCCGAGAAGGAATATCTTGAGATGATAAGAAAAAAGACTGCGGCGTTAATAGAGGCTGCGACCAAATCCGGAGCCATCCTGGGAGGTGGAGGCGAAGAGGATATTCAATTGTTGGCGGATTGCGGGTTGAACGCGGGGATGGCTTTCCAGGTTCATGACGATATCCTGGGGATTACAGGTGATGAAAAGAAATTAGGCAAACCGGTGGGTAGTGATATTGTGGAGGGAAAGAAGAACATCATCGCCATAAAGGCTCTGGAGTTCAGCGAAGGGGATGATAGAAAAACGCTGAAGGAAATCCTGGGGAATGAGGATAAAACAGGAGAGGACATAGAGACAGCAATTCGCATATTTAACGAATCCGGGGCACTGGATTATGCCAGAGAGATGGAGGAGGGATATATTCAAAGTGCCAGAAAATCAATTGATAGGTTACCTGAAAATGAGGCTAGAGAGGATCTACGGGGGATAGGGGACTTCATCATTGAGAGAAAGATTTGATTCCATTCAAGGAATTCCTGAAGAAACTCAATAAAGAAGAAGACTACATGAGATACCTAAGGTGAAGACCCCACACATAGACCTGAAGGAGCTTAAGAAGCAGAAGGAAGAAAACTTCAGGGAGAGGCTTAGGTTCATAGACAAGTACACTGAATGGCTGAAGAAGACAGGGAACAGGGAATGGAGCCTACAGCAGAAGAAGATAATAGACAGAAAAAACTGAATCCACCTTCTTTTATTTTATGATTCTTAATATTAAATAAGATGAAGGCAGTAATACCTGCAGCAGGTCTCGGAACAAGATTTTTGCCCGCCACCAAGGCACAGCCGAAGGAGATGCTTCCCTTGGTCGATAAACCCGCAATCCAGTTTGTGATAGAGGAGGCGGTTGCATCAGGAATCGATGACATCCTCATCATCACAGGAAGAGGCAAAAGGACGATAGAGGATCACTTCGACAAATCATTTGAGCTGGAGGAAATCCTGGAGAAGAAAAAGAAATATGAGCTACTGAAGCAGGTCCAGAAGATCACGGATCTGGCAGACATACACTACATAAGACAGAGAGATGCCCTCGGCCTGGGACATGCCATATCCTTTGCAAAAAAACATGTAGGGGACGAACCATTCGCTGTCCTTTTAGGAGATGACATCGTCTTCAGCAAGACGCCATGCACCAAGCAGTTGATTGAGATGTATAATAAATACAAAAGCCCGATTATTGCAGTGGAGGAGGTGGAAAAACATATGATAGAGCAGTACGGTATCGTAGATGGGAAGCAGGTAGATGATAATTTATATAAAATAAGGGATCTGGTTGAGAAACCAACGCCAGATGAGGCCCCATCCAACCTGGGAATAATCGGCAGATATATCCTGACACCGGAGATTTTTGATGCCATAGAAAAAACAAAACCGGGGAAAGGAGGAGAGATACAATTAACTGATGCATTAAGGATACTGGGTGAAAGACAAAACCTCTACGCCTATAATTTCCACGGGAAGAGATACGATCTGGGCAATAAATGCAACTACCTTAAGGCATCCATTGAATATGCCCTGAGAAGAAGTGAATTCAGGGACTGGCTTGGAGGATATTTAAGGGGATTAGATCTGGAGGAGTTCAGATGAAAAGGAAGTGGAAGATCCTGGTTTTCTTGATTTCAATTACCTGCATATTAATGATAATCGCAGGTGTCGCCTTTATCCTAAGCCAGCTGCCAGGTGTGAAGGAGCTGCCGATCATCGGAGAAAAAATAATGGTAATTCCCATAAGGGGGGGGATAACGTCCGAGGAGTGTAGCAGAGACCTCCTTGGGGGAAGCAGCAAGTGCACGAGTGTAGGCGAGATAAGGGGGAAGCTTGAAAACGCAGAAGGTGACGGCACCGTCAGGGCGGTGATCCTGGATATAAATTCCGGCGGAGGAAGTGTTGTGGCAAGCAGAGAGATGATGCGGGCTGTGAGGGGATTCAGAAAACCCATCGTGGCAAGAATCGGTGAGGTAGGGGCATCCGGGGCATACTATGTGGCGTCCGCCACAGACAAAATTATAGCTGATGCGGATTCATTAACTGGAAGTATAGGGGTAGTGATGACAGTTCAACACTACTACGGCTTATATGAGAAACTGGGGATCAATGTCACAGTAATAAAGGCAGGAGAAAGCAAAGACATCGGAAGCCCCTACAGGGAGATGACCGAGGAAGAAAAAGGGGAGCTTAAAGAGATGATCGACAAAATCTATTATGACTTTGTGAGGGATGTTTCTGTGAACAGAAACCTCAGTTTCTCTTATGTGGAAAATATCTCAGACGGAAGCATTTACCTGGGAAGCGAGGCTAAAGAGCTTGGTTTAGTGGATTATCTGGGGGGGATGGATAAGGCAGTAGAGGTTGCGTCTGAATTAGGAGGTATCCGGGGAACCCCAAGCGTCAAGAGAGAGGAGACAAGGCGGACTTTAATAGATATCTTCCCATATATGAAAGAGTATATACTGAAAGTTATATTAGATGGTGGGAGTTGAGATGGGAAGGATAAAACAAACCTTTTTGAAGAGGATGGCAAATAAGCTCATGGATGAATACGGGCAGGAGTTTACCACAGACTTCCAGGAAAATAAGGGGAAGGTGCAACTCTACTGCGATGTGAAAAGTAAACCCATGAGAAACAAGATTGCAGGATATATAACGCGAACTGTAGGGCATAGGGAAAAAACACAAACTGTGTAACCTGATATAAGAGGCTACGTAAAAATATTTTGAATAAAATACTCTATCTCCCTTACTAATTTCTCAATAAGACCCATTTTGATGATCTCTACATCCTCTTCCTTTAAATACTTTCCTCCGCCGACATCCTGGTAGCTCACCAAAACACTTGGTTCAACGACATCCTCCACGTTAATTAAGATGCTTCTCTCTCCCAGCAATTTAGGGATGGTCTCTTTCCTGCTGCCGGCCACCACGGTTATGTTCTTCGCCAAATCCCCCCCGACATTAATATTTATATCCAGGACATGGTCGCTTTCCCTGTAGACTGCAGAAATCCGAACATCGGGGATATCATAAACCCTTACATATCTCATTATCTCCCTATCAGCGCCCTCCCCGCCTACTCTAAAGACCAATTTTTTATTGCCTGTCTCCTTGAAATAGAACGGTACCCTGATGGTGCTGTTATCCAATAATATAATTCTTTTTGTGAAACTGCATTCATCACTTATCATCTGGAATTTTAATTCCTGTGTTGTATTTCCCAGGTTTTCTATCTCTACCACCACCTCCCCCTCCTTAAGCCTTTCCAGTGTATCCGGAACAGTAATATTGCCTATAGCAGTGATGGCAGGTCTCTGAACAGTAAAATTTAGTTCCAGAACCTCTCCTGTGGATGTATAAACCAACAATCTCTGCCCCCCCAACGTCCGGGGAGTAAACCTGAACGTTACCTGCTCATTAAAGGGATAATCTAATTTTATCTCCTTGTGGGAACTTTCAGATACCATACCCACTCTAACCGTCTTAGGGCTATTTTCAATAGGTTTTACATGAACATAAACATCAGCAGATGAGCCATAATCGATCACCTTCTTGCTTATTTCCGCACCTAACCCCACACCATAATCCGCCGAATCCCTTCTGGCATCTACTGTCACATTAACTCTTCCTGTCTGCAGATGTTCGGAGTTAAGAGTCATAGGGCAGATAAACAACATATTATCCAGATTTGATGATATTTTAGCCCTCCAGAATACTATCTCTTCTTCCCCGGGCCTCGTTATTATGTATCTGTGGATGTCATCAATATCTAAGAAAGTGGAATCAGCAATACAGGGAATCATGTCTATCTCCATCACAGCATACTCAGTTGGGATAAATTTCAATATGATTGCTACCTCGTCACCTGCCCTGAGATTATTTGAGTTGATACTTAACTCGTAATCCGTCGACTTCTCAAAGAGTTTATAATCCATTATCCCTATTTCATCCTCATCCTCTCGGGAGATGCCCTCCACATTGGTACCCTCAACACTTACCTTGTTCTCCAATATGTTGTCTTCGTTTACAGAGAATTGTATATGGGTTGCATCTATCCATCCCACCTGCAGGGATGTGGGGTCCACCGGAATCCACTCACCCAGGTACACCTCACAGTAGGCGTGTCTCACCCACTTTCCCCTCCCATAACCGTAACCAGAAACATAACGGGCAGGTATGCCCTGGGATCTTGCCATTGCCATAAACAGCACAGTAAATTCATCACATGTTCCCCTCTTCGCCTGGATAACCCACAGAGCATCCCTGCTTACGTTAGCCAGATTTTTATCATATTCTATATTCCTATTAACCCAAATCGCTAGTTTCCCCACCCTCTCAAAGTCGCAGATGGAGCTACCGGCTATCTCTTGGGCGGTTCTCTTTATCCTATTATTCTCACTTTGTATGGCCGGAGCTGACTTCAGATACTTATTAAACTCCTCCGTAATCTGATACTCATCAGGTAGTGAACGGGTTCTCCTGTCAGATACCTTAGCTATGGTGTTCACAGTGTGATAAACATGTGGGGGTGGATTTTTGTAGGTTACATGCAGGAAGAGATTGCCATAGCTGTCAACGAATAACTCCTCATGTTCATTATCTCTTATCGACAGGTTAATCACCTGATTGGTATTATTCTGTGGGATCCTCACATTAAATTCTATTTTCTCAAGCTTATGGCCTTCTACGTGGATGTCTGTCTTATGATCTACCTCAAGTAGAGCGAGAGAAACCTGGTATGGTCTATCGATCTCCCGGGCTGAGTTTAGGGAAATAAGACATAAAAGAATTAGGAGAGACATCACTATTCTGTGACCTCTACAGGTTATAACATTGGTTTTCATAGCTGCATGATTCGCATTTTTTCTTGTTGCCGTGGGGGCAGATATCAGGGATGTTACCATCTAGTATTCCAATTATATCGTCCCGGGTATTTAATACCCTCCTCCTTAAACTCTCAGACGCCATGATAGGTCTTTTTTCTTGGACCCTGGTGTATTCCACAAGCCCGTATGGTATGGGCTCCTGGAGACCCAGCCTCTCCTCCAGTAGCATTACATACGCGCATATCTGTAATCTGTCTCCGTTCCACACATCCCCAGGTACGCTGCCGGTTTTGATCTCCACAGGGATATAGTAATCATTGACCATCACCTTATCTATTCTCCCAGATAGCATCAGATCAGCTGATTCCACAGGATACTCCACCCTCCAAGGAGTTACCTTTCTCAATGTATTCTCCAATCCACCCTCTTCCACCATCACCCTCAGCTTTTCACTGATGATACTGATTTCCACAAGTATCTCGGATCGTATTACCGACACATAATCCCTGTAACTATCTGATGAAATTTCTTTTAGCATTGCCCTATAGATTGCCGGGCATTCTTTTATGACGTAATTGAGTTCATCCTCAAGTGATGGTTTAATTTCACTCTCATCTTCAATCCTCCTTAGCAGTTTAGTCTGCCTCAACGAGAGCTCCTTTCTGATGGCATGTCCTATTAAACCCTTAAACATCTCATCTGTGTGAGCTGGCTTAAGATCTAAAACCTGGCGGAGGTAGATGGCCCTGGGGCAGAAATCATACTGTTTTATATCCGATACATTAATTTTCATTCTCCGATAATCCTCAGGCAGTCTTCAGATTCAACTACGATCTCCAGCTTCCCCTTGTATATCTCAACTGTTCCGGTGACATCAAGCCTCTTTGACTCAAACAGGGAACCTGATGCTGATTTTGCCACACCATAGGGGAGATATACGGCAATCTCTCCACTCCCATCATCCAATACAAGAACAATGGAACCACCCTCAAATTCATGGATATCTGATATGCTGCCACGGACATGGACATTCTTTCCCAGAGAATTCTGATTGATGCCATCAATCTGGGAAAGAGGAGGCTCAAGCATCTGGGATGCGAATGTGAGGATCAATAGACCAACTATGGACACAGTAAATGCCAGATAAAGGACTCTATCCATTTTATTAGATTGGATTCCAAATCCTAAATAATGAATAAGGTACTGGTAACAGGGGGGGCAGGTTTCATAGGCTCAAATGTGGTTGACTTACTTATAGAGAACAATTATGAAGTGGTTATTGTAGATGACCTCTCCCATGGAAAACCCGAGAACATAAACAGTGAAGCAAAATTCCATAAACTTGACATCCGCGATCCGAAGCTGGATGAGATCTTCCGGGAGGAAACCCCCGATTTTGTGGTACACCACGCCGCCCAGATAGATGTCAGGAAATCCTTGGTTGATCCGGAACTGGACGCCAGAATAAATATCTTGGGCTCACTAAATCTATTGGATTGTTGTAAGAATCATGGCATAGAGAGGATTGTTTATGCATCAACTGGAGGTGCAATATATGGCGAGCCACAATATCTGCCGGCAGATGAGGCACATCCTCAGGACCCACTTTCACCGTATGGAGCCTCAAAGCTCGCAGTCGAGAAGTACCTCCACATCTATAAAAACCTGCACGGTTTAGACTACATAGCCCTAAGATACGCTAACGTCTATGGTCCAAGACAAGACCCTCTTGGAGAGGCAGGCGTAGTAGCCATATTCACAAGGAAAATGACGGAGGGTGAGAATGTCGTGATTAATGGAGACGGCAAGCAAACAAGAGACTTTGTGTTTGTGGGGGATGTTACCAGATCCAATCTACTGTCTCTGAAGAAAAAGCCTTGTGGTGAGATCTTCAACATCGGCTCCGGGATAAAAACCACTGTGAATGATATCTACGAGAGATTAAGACAGATAACAAATCCCTCAGCCGAGGTGACTTACGGCAAAGAAATTGAGGGGGAGGTGAGAAACATCTACCTTGAGTGTAAACTTGCTGAAAAAGAGCTTGGTTGGAAATCAAAGACTGGATTAGATGAGGGATTAAAGAGGACGGTGGAGTGGTTTAGGGAATATGGAAAGACTGAATAAGATTTGATTTCTCTTGGCGGTAGGCGTATTTTTTTCCCTCTTTGAGGGATGTATTGATGTGAGAGAACCGGTTTTTAATGCACCACTTGTCAGTGAATGTGAAACCTGTAAATGCAGTAACAGAGTAAGGCCAGGAGGATACATGATAAAAGCCGATATTAGGTACGGAGGCGAGGTTATTGCCAACGCTGACAAGAAAATTATTCTATCGTAGTAACGATTCCTGGCCCGCCATAAACAAAAAGGTTATTAAGTAGATATCTTATATTATTATAAAATGCCGAGAACGGATTATGAGAGGATTCTGGAGTCGTCAAAGATTCTTGTCCCACACACCAAGAAGATGCTGGTGGTATTTCCCGGGTTGAAATGGGATCTGAGGAAGGCAGGATATGATATAGAGGCTGAAGAATACCTTGCTATGGTGCTATTCGTACCCCTGTCTATTTTCGTAATTCTTTTCATACTCACGGTGGTTGCCTTCATCGCAATAGTGGGTAGTTGTGACATACTAGTTGCCCTGGAGGTCTCTGCTGCCTTTAGCTTATGGTCCTTTTTATATCTTTTGATTATGCCTAAAATTAAAATAAAAAAGAAGGCCCGGGAGATAGATAAGGACCTGAACTTTATGTTAAGGGATTTACAGATTCAACTGAGCTCTGGAATACCAATATTTGATGCCATCGTAAACATAGCCGCCGGAGGGTATGGGGAATGCTCGAATATATCAAATGATATAGTGGATGACATCCAATCCGGAAGGCACATCATTGATGTACTGAATGAATTCGGGATAATGTCTGCGTCAGAGAACCTTAGAAGATCGATATCTCAGATCACAAATAGTATGATAACTGGATCGGATATGAGAGGTTCTCTGAAGCTTATCTCCAGCAATCTGCAACAGGAAAAGGAGGATAAAATAAAAAGGTATGCTAATGAACTTGCCATGTGGGGGCTGATATATATGATGGTGGTGGTGGTGGCCCCCTCCATGGGCGTCGCTCTCTTGCTTATCCTATCCAGCTTTATGGGCGGTAAGATGATAACTGAGGGTATCCTGGCATTGATAGTAGTAGGTGTGGTGTTATTAGAGATAGTCTTTATATCAATTATAAGAGCTAAAAGACCGGATATTGATTAAAATGGCAGATTTAATAAAAGCCTATATAAATGAATTAAAGAAATCAGTGGATATAATGGGTACTGGTGTCAAATATGTATTCCTATTACTACTGGATACGGTGGGAATATTTGTTGCATATATCGTCAGGGGATTAATGATTCTGGTAGATAAATTCATACCCACCATTCCTCCCAGACTTGGTTCTTATTTTCCACTCCCTACCAGAGAGAAGGTAGAGGAGATTCTCCCCTACTGTGGAATAAAGGCGAGCAGTAAGGAGGTTCTGGGTATGGGGGTAGTATATAGTGTGATGGGAACCCTCATCGTTCTTGTTGTTATGATAATCTCTAAATTTGATGCGCTAATAACAAGCATAGCAACAGCAGTGGCCTTCTGCTTGATATGGGTATTTATGTACACATTCATTCTGATTTTAATTGAAAAAAGAACAGACAATGTCGAAAAGGCTATGCCAGATTATCTATCGCTAATCTCCCAGAATGTGGGGGCGGGGATGACCATCTATGACGCAATAAGGACAGCTGCCAGACCAGAGTTTGGGGCTTTATCGGAGGAAATAGAGAAAGTATCCAGAGATGTGTTGACGGGTAAACCCCTGGAACTGTCTTTGATAGGAATAACTAACAGAGTAAGATCTAAGAGATTAGAGAGAACTATAAAACTGATAATCCAGGGAATAAGATCAGGAGGTGATCTGCCTGCGGTGTTACAGGAAATTTCAAGGGACCTCCAGGAGGAACAGAACCTTATTGAAAGAATGAAGAGTGAGACCTATGCCCAGGTAATGTTCATTGTATTTGCTATCTGTGTTGGTGCTCCCATGTTATTCTCTGTTTCCATTCAGTTTATCAGTGTATTCACCCAGATCTTTGAGGAAATAAACGTGGAGGGATTAATGACAAGTGGTGCCTCAACTGGTTTAATGATGGGCATGCATGGAATGTCGATCACAAAAGAGATATTTATTATATATGCCACAATTCTTTTAGCTATCCTATCATTTTTTGGAGCCATTATTATAGGGTTAATGAGATCCGGCAAGCTAATAACCTCATCTGGTGTTTCCATGATACCAACTATGATGATAGCCTCATTAGGTATCTTCCTGGTACTCAAATCTGTTCTGGATGTGATATTTGAGAGCCTAATGGGTCCCATTTAGCGTGCTAATTTTGGCTT
>CBFCYF010000032.1:0-15730 GCA_965602195.1 uncultured archaeon
ATTGTGGAGGCATATAAAATTTTTCATGTAGTGACTACTGACCCTGATGGAAGAGCAACCTTCCACTTTAAGGTTGGGGATGACAGTACCCGGGTTTATTTCACATACCCCGGAAATGAAAGGCTTATCGAAAGCAAAACATCGGATTACTATGATGTTGTATCTCTCTCAAAAATCGGGTGGTTAATCTCTCCAGAGGCTTTTCTGTTGCTTATTGTGTTGCTTATGCTAGCGTTCTCGTATCGCTGGTTTAAAGGTAAAAGGTTAGGTGCAGATGATATGCTAAATGAATTAAAGGGCAAGAAATGAAAGAATTAATTCTGTTTTTAATCATTGGAGGAATCTGCGGGGGAGTCTGCGCAGAAGGAATGTGCGCAAAGGGAATGGGAGATACACCTGCGATTCCAGAGAATCTGACAGGATTTAATGAGACCCTAACACCCTCAACTACAACAACCATCTACTCCGATACAATACTGGAAGAAAAGGATACTCTATTAAATGCTGAGATTGTATCACCTGAGGGACTTCCTAACATTAATTGGGATGAGCCAATCAGATTTAATGCGTATGCCTACGGAGGAAAGCCCCCATATAGCTTCAAGTGGATTTCCAGCCTGGATGGGATTATTGGAAGGGAAAGGATATTCACCAGAGAGCTTTCAGCTCCAGAGTATTTCCATGAGATCAGAGAGCATAAAATCACACTTGAGGTGAGAGATAGCACAGGAAAAATAGAGGGTGATGACATAAGGGTATTGATCAGGAGGAGGTCTCCACCAAATGCATCTATTAAATCGCCGAAAGAGAGAACATATCTGGGAGGGGAAGTAATAGAGCTTGAATTCTCTGCCTGGGGCGGGAGAAAGCCATACGCAATTGAATGGATTTTAGACGGAAAAGTAGTGGAGGATATCAGCAACCTCTCTCTGGAGAAACATTTACTTACCCTAATAGTTAAAGACAAGAATAATATGACTGCAGTCAACCAAGTAAGGTTTAGTGTAGTTCTCTGTAATGTAAATGGAATCTGTGAAGCAAATGAGGGTGAAAACTACCTTAACTGCTCCCAGGATTGTAAATCCGGCTCTGGAGATAATCACTGTGATAAGATAGCTGACGGACGATGCGATCCGGATTGTTCCAGATCAGAGGATCAGGATTGTTTATGTAATAGGAATGGCGTCTGTGAGACGGAGTTTGAGAATCATCTCAACTGTAAAGCGGATTGTAAATCAGGGTCTCCGGAGGGATACTGTGACTCTCTGAGTGACGGAGTATGCGATCCGGATTGTGACGGGAGTGACCCTGATTGCGGGGTAAACTACTCCAACTACGTGATGGTATTAATAGCTGGTATGTTTATGTTCGGTGCGCTTTACTACATAAAACTGAAGATTGGGGCGGTAGAATAAAAAACAACCTTCAGAAAGGTTGATCATCACAACGAGTATTTGAGGGGTCTGTGATTTGAAAATTCGCGAAGCGAATTTTGAAAAATCAAATTTTGCTTCGCAAAATTTCATTCCCCTCAGAACGCATTACAACAAACCTAAAAACACCCATCCAGAACCTATACTTACCATGCGAACCTATACTTCATAACACAATAAAAAAAATATCTTCACTCCTCCATAGCCTTATCCAGGAGTCTGGGATTATATCCGCCTTCATCCAATAACTTCCTCAGTGTCTCTCGATCCTCTCCTTTCCTTAGTTCTTCTCTTAACCACTCTATCGTCTTTTCGTCGTCTCCATACTCCTCTGTTCTTCTTTTGTATATCACGAAAAAAACAAAAACTACTGCTAAAATCACAATAACAAGTGCAGGAATCAGATAGTCTCCTCCGGGGAAGAGGGGTTTTATATCCGTTGAGGTTGTCTCCACAGTTGTTGTAGTTGCCTCCACACAGTCCGGATCATCTGCAGGTTTACAGTCCAGGTCGCAGGTTCCATCAGCTAATTTATCACAGTATCCGTCTATGGAGCCAGAGGGGCAATCTATGGGGCAGTTCCCATAGTTTTCTTCCATCGCACAGATTCCGTCACCGCATTTTATTTCAGGCCCTAATCTTAAATCCATCAACTCTGTTACCTCAACCTCCGTCCCATTTTCCAGAATACAGACTGCATACTCTAAGCCGTCCCCGGTTATTGTCTTCAACCCGTATCCTTTTTGGGCACAGTAACTGTATTCCTGGCCGCATTTCCCCCTGAGGAAATCCCAGTCCTTGCAGGAGGAGCCGTCTGGGAATCTGCAAACCCCAAATTCTCCTTCCTCTGTTTTGTTTACTGTTAATTCGTAGCCTAATTGCACACAATAGGCTGCGGATGGGGCAACAAGCCCCGATACAGATGTAATCATGAAAGCTGTTACTATGAAAACTACAACCTCCCTCCTTTTTTCTTCCATAAATGTCATTTTCATACTTATTTTTGCAGGTATTATGGGGGCGGGATTACGTTGTCGATAGAGTAAACGACGTTCTCTATGCCACAGCTTCCGTAGGCTATTCTACAGTATCCGCTCTCCCCCCAGGAAGTACTCCAGCTGTTTCTCACGATCCAATAGCCTCCTGGGTCGTCATAGCCCACAATCACCATTGCATGGGAAAAGTCGCTGCCTGTGCACGTGTGGACGCCCCCGCTGTAGGCTTTAAAATCATTGGACGGAGATGCGCTGACCACAAGAGGACCTTCATTAACCAACGCTTTCTGGATTTCGCATCTATCACTTGGTATATGATCCCAATCCGTTATTCTCCACAGTTTCGTATTCCAAGCTGAACACCTACCTGAACACAGGGCATTGCTGCATACCGCTGGCATTGCACTGCATCCTGAGCAGCTTACAGGGCAGCCAAAGGTATCCTGGTAACTAAAGCAGCCTTCATCAACTATCCCGGTATTTTTTATGCGGCTTAATGCTAAAAACGCTGATCCACCGCTGCAGCTTCCAGCGGAGCAGGATATTAAATCCTGCTCTGAGAGATCTATTGAACCGCCGTAGTCTCCCTCCACAGCCCCTACTGTAGCGAACGCCCAGCAACTTCCGCAGATGCCTTGATACCTGATGGGACTCATCTGGCCTCTCAAGTCAAAGGTTGGGGGCACCGGGCATACCCCCACTATTGATGTCGTTGAGGTACTTGTGGTTGTCGTAGTTGTTTGGGAGGAGGTTGTTGTCCCTGTTCCTGTAGTGGTTGTTTCTGGACCGGTTGTTGTTGTCCCTGGGCCTGTGGTTGTTGTCCCTGTTCCTGTAGTGGTTGTTCCTGGACCTGTTGTGCTTGTGATGTGTGAGCCTATATAAACTATGACTTCATCTGTGTGATATGCAAAGTTATCATCCATCACCCTTAACCGGACATGGTAGACTCCATAACTGCCATAAATATGGGATACTAATTCACCTGTCGTACTATGCCCGTCACCAAAGTCCCAGTAGTATTCAATTATATCTCCGTCCAGGTCAGTGGACAGGGAACCTGAGAAATAAAATACTGTATTAGGATTATTTGATGATGCACTCTTGTCTTGGGGGTTTGTGCTTAACCCGACCCTTGCGTCAGCTGTCGGAGGAATATTTAGCTGGATTGTACCATTATCCGGGGAAAAACGAGGGGCAGGCCCCCCACCAGAGCATTGAATGAACTCAATTAACTCAATTTCTGCTGTCGTTAAACTAACCAGCCATGCCACAATAATCAGGATTATATATCCGATTACCGCATTAATAACCCATCCTTTACCCTGTTTCCTTCTGGCGCTGTCCCCTGTTAAAACAATAATACCGCCGATTATGATCGATATGGTCATCACCGCCGGTATAATCATGAAGGCAAAACACAGGAGTTTGCTGATCAGATTACCTAATCCGCTTAAATCCTGGGCAGTGGCAAGTGAGGTAAGAAATAAAAGGATTATACTTAAAACCGTGGACTTCATTCTTTATTTCTTCTGAATTTGAGGTATATTAGCATTCCAGTGACGGTGATGATGCCCAGAATGATAAGGATATACACTGGAGAGCCTGCCCCACAATCGGGGTCTTCCCCGGCTCCACAATCAGGGTCGCAGACTCCGTCATCCGCCCTGTTACAGTAACCGTCCTGTGAGCCTGGAGGGCAGTCCTTAGGGCAGGTGAGGTGGTTTTCTCCGAATTCCGGCTCACAGACTCCGTTACCGAAGATTTTAGGGCAATCAACGTCTACGTCAACCCTACAGTCGGGGTCGCATACTCCATCATCTAATGCGTCACAGTACCCATCCTCTCCGCCTGAGGGGCAGTCCCCGGGACAGTTCAGGTAGTTCTCATCTTCTTCACAGACAGTGTCCCCGCATATAATCGGCTTGGGGCAGTCCCCGGGACAATCCCTGTAGGTTTCGCCCCTACTACTTTCGCATTTTCCGTCACCGCAGACCACTTCCATACAATCAGGGTCCCCTATACCCCCACAGTCCGGATCACATAGTCCATCAAGTACTCTGTTGCAGTAGTTATCTCTTCCTGCGGATTTACAGTCTTCAGGACAGTTTTTATGATACTCTCCCCTATTTATTTCGCAGATACCATCCCCGTCACATCTCACAACCACAGCCAGGGAATTTGAGTGGAATTCCCCGACGTCTGTTATTGCCCTTGAGGATCCTATGCTGAATCTTCCGATCTGAGTAGCATTAACTCTATAACCCACTGTTTTCTCGGAACCCGCATCCAGAAAGAATGTCCACCTGTAGTATGGGGGGAACCAGAAAATAGCACAGTCTCGATCTTCTATTACGGTGCATCTACAGTCCAGGTCACAGATTCCGTCTTTCTTGCATCCTGTCTCGCATTCTCCGTCAGGAGCTGGCCATTTAATCACATCCTCTCCTTCCCTGGGAGTATCCCGATAACCAACAAGATCCCCGTTGTCTATTGGCTTGCCAAAAGCTAAATTCTCGATTAATTCAACATTGATCATCTTATCAAGATTATTCTTAACTGATATAGTCACCTGTAGAATTCCATTAATCCCGACCTCTTTTGGGGCGGTCTTTGTTATCTCAACCTCGTGAGTCTGTGCTATTGCTGTGTTCATCAGCACTGAAATCGCCAACATGATCAATATTTTTTTCATTTTAAGAACACCCGTATACATCCCCCCCCGGAGGACATGGGAAGGTTCCGTTGTCGTTTCTACAGGAAAGATCAAAGTAGTTACAATATGAGTAGACACTGGGTGGGAGCCCATGTTGCGACCAGGGGATTTCTTTATTCCCTGAGGTATCGACCAGATGCCAGTTTCTTGGACTTTCCCCTGGAAACTTAATCATGTTATAGCAGTGTCCTCCATAGTTCAGGGGATCGTAGCCTGTGCAGGAGTAAACCTCATCAGGTCCATACCCTATTATCCGCAACATTGTTGTTAATGCATTAGAGTAATCACAGCAGGTTCCCGTGTTTATACCCTCTGCTTCTGTAGACACCCCCTGGTCTCCTAGTATGCTTGCATGTGCCGGTAGATCCGATAACATGCAGCTGTTTTTGTTCATTGCTGTGTCTGATCTCCAACCGCGTGGAGACATGCCTGAGATGATTTGAGCCCCACATGACAGTGCCTGGGCGTTTCTGGTGTAGACATGATAACGGCATCTGCACTTGTAGAGGTCTACTGGGTGTATTATGTATGGAAACCTGGAGTCATTACAACAACACTCCCCTATACCCCACGGAGTCATGCAACAATGATAGCGATCCCCCATGCAGCATATCTCAGGCCACCAGTAGTCAGACATATACTTTGCTGTTGGGCCGAATCCGTTTATCAGATATACTGCTGCGCATCTCTTTATTCCATCCGGGGTCAGCCCCTCAGGAGTCAGTCCCAGTTCCGCACCGTACTCATATCCCTGTCTGCAGCTGAGATCCATATCCATTTCTACACCGCCAGTGCCTCTTGTTCTCTCGCAGAATGATGGCGTACAATTCCATCTACAACAAAAAATTGCTTCCCTGGCCAGCTGCACTAGATCCGGATGGCAGATCTCATACATATCGCAGGAGTGAACCTCCTCATTCCCTGTGTTCACCACAAGACCCTGATGCTTCGGCCACTTTGTGTGGCACGATGTATCTAGGGCACAACACCATCTGGTGAATACCTCACGTCTAATGTCTGAGGCCCTTGATCCGCCATCATCTGTAATCTCAAATTTGATGCTGTGGCTTCCCTCAGTCAGCGGAGGAACCATGGGGAGGGTCGTATAAAGTGTGGCAGTGCCTGACTCATCTCTTATCCAGAATTCATCGATTACCCCCTCCTCCACACTTACCCATTTAATATCATAGGGTGGGAGACCGCCTCTTGCTCTTGCTGTAAAGTTTATCTGGCAGGAGGGGCAGGATTCTTCCTTTGACGATGCTGTGCCTGTGATATCAGCACAATGCAGGATGTATATATCCCTAAGTGTGAGATTAACCCTGGGATTTGTTGTAAACTTTAGGTCTATGGTACAGTAATCACCGTCCCTCAGGCATCCGGGACAGTTGCAATCTTCGAGAAGGGATGTCAGTTTTTCAGTAATCTTCGGGTGTGTGTTTATGTCGGATATCACATCCCATCCAACAAAGTCATCGTGACTCCACTCAACTCCGTCACCCCCTATGTCAAGGATTGCATCGGTTTTCCTTATCTCTAATTCTGGTGCAAGATTTCCGACATCAACTTTTGCATCACAGACAATTGAATTCATGGGGACGGTGATTTTAGCATTTGCGTTTGGTCCTGCTGCTAATTGCTTCCCACTGGAGCCGTCTGCGAATTCCCTCAGGATGGAGCATCTCATTGGGGGGATTTTATCTATCTGGATATAGGCTGAAACATGTCCGTATCCGCCGCAGCAATCCTCAGCGTATCCATAGATGGTGTTGTCACCTGGATGGACGTATCTTGTTATGTCCATCTCCAGATAACGGCATCCTGGAGAGCAGCAGCTATTGTTGTTCTTGTGAACTATGTTTCCGTTAACCTCTATGAAACCGTTGTCGTTAAAGCAGGCCTCTTTCAGGATAACCCGCGTGTAATCTGTGGGGAGGGTCAGTATACTTGAACCGTCTCCGGAGAAATGGTGATCAGGATCCCAGTTTCCATCGGAGTAGAGGATTCTGTCCCAGTACCATGACTCCCGGTCATACAGGTTCAGGATCTCAGCCCTTAGTGTGGAACCCACCACAACGTCTATGGAATCTGCGGATGTTTCTCCAAGACAGTCTGTGACATTCAATGTAATCTTATGTTGTCCTAAACCGAGATACATCGCCTCAATTTTGACTTCATCTCCGCCTCCCATAGCTCCTCTGGTGTCAGATGTCCATTCGTATGTATACCTGGGGGGCTCATGACAGGGGGTGCCTCCTCTTGCCTTGCCAATGAATTCTATTACCTCGCCTGGTTTATAGAAGAAGGTTTCGACATCCCCTGGGTTTTTTATGCTTGCCATAACATGCATGCCAACCTCCACCGTCACTGTACTCATTATCCAACTGGATTGTCCCGTATCATCCACAACCTTCAGTCTGACATCATAGGCTCCGATATAACCGTATGTATGGCTGACACTTACTCCTGTTGCTGTATTTCCGTCATCGAAGTCCCACCAGTATCCAACTACGTCGCCGTCGGGATCGGATGAAAGTGAACCATCAAAGTATACTGTTTCTCCGGGAGTGACCTGGATAATTTTACGGTTCACCTCATCCTGTGCATAACCAACCCGTGCATCTGCAATAGGCGGCTCAGCAGCCACAGAAGGCAGGGTCATAGTAATGAGAAATAAAAAGCCTGAGATAACCAGGATCCGGGATAAACTCAATTCGAAATCCATTTTATTGGTTGCCATTATCTTGACATGTACTATCTGAACTATTAGATAAAAAAAGTATAAATACTTTATCGTTTAATTTATTATTAAAATGGAATTCTCCAGGAACATACTCCTGCTTTTGCTTCTGAGTTCACTTGCTTGCGGGCAGCCGCAGGTTGACTACTTTGATGTTCAGCCAAACCCAGTCTACCTGGATTCGGTGGCAGAGTTCACAGTAGAGGCCAGTTGTGAGGATGGGATAGGAAGTATTTATCTGCGAGAGTCTGGGGGCGTTACAAGGGAATGCGAGTGTGGCGGTTCCAAAAAATGTTCCTCCTCAGCCTGTAGATGCGTGAATGGACCCTGTTTCAAAAAGGATTTTGATTCAGCCGGAAGCTATGAATTCTGTGCCCGGGCAGATAATTCACAGGAAGTATGCATTAACCTGGATGTTATTACATTACCTAAATGCGAGGAGATATTTATGGGTTACTCCACCTCAGAGGTCCAGATCGCCACAAAAATAAAAACCCGGAGAATCAGGAAAGGGATCCACGGCTTTGACGGTTATCCCCTGGACTGCTGCCCCTATTGCGAGGAGATTCTTATAAATAATTCAGACTGTAGAATGCTCGGAGGTAGTCTGGCATTGGATTACACACTCGTCTACTATAATCACTCAAATAATGAAACCTACAGGGATTTCAGGTTCCCAAAAAATATCCAAAATATCACCCCGAATCCCCTGGTTCTGTGTTCTGCCGTTATCAATGAAAACCAGACTGTTCTGGGCATAGTTGATGTTGTTGAATTCCATCTTCTAGACTCCGTCTATAATGAGGAGAGGATGAAGCACTGGCTTATTGGGACTGGAAAGAAACTGATCGGGGAACCCTGGGATGCGATAAAGATCGAGGCATTGAAGGAGGCTGCTAAAGGATTTGTTGACATATCCACTGGTGCGGGAAAAAGGGTTGGATTGGTCAGCTTTAATCAGGACGCGTCTATAGATTCTCACCTGACATCAGATGGAGGTACGTTACATGGCATAATAGATTCCTATGTGCCTTATGGTGCGACAAACATGGGGGCTGCCATACGGCGGGGGGTGGAGGTTCTTGGGGCGGGTGGTGGAGCCATGGTATTTATGTCCGACGGCAGGAATACGGTGTTAACTGATCCGATAGCTGCCGCAGATGATGCAAAAGCCGCAGGTGTTGTGATACATACCATAGCCTTGGGAAATGATGCCGATAAAGCAACACTAAATGAGATCGCGGGCATAACAGGCGGGGGCTCCTATGAGGTAACCTGCGATAGTAGTTTAAGCAGTATCTATGAGGGGCTCGCGGAGAATCTGCAGGATGCGGTCCTTGTGAGCGACATCTCCGGCAGCATGATGGAGTCACAGCACCTCGCTTGTTACGAACAGACCCCTGGATACTTCCTGGCTGATCAGATGTTTTCCAATGAAACCGAGACCAAGGAGTATGTGATAGTGGATTCAGGGAGCTATTCCAGTGCTGTTAATGAGTTGATGGCTGGTGAATGCTATCATAAACAGCATGAATCCACTGAGTGCCACTTCGACTGTCCTGAGTTCGATGAGAGATGCGATCCAAGTTGTTTGTGTTACGGGGCGCCTTTAGGATGCCTCTATTGTATCCCGGAAGTCTGCGAGTGTTGCCACACATGCAATCAAGTTTATGACTATAAAGACTGCTTCTACGATAAATATGAGATAATCTATGGGAGGCCCTACGTTGACTACCTGTATTGCTGGAAAACCCCCCTCAAGGACACGGGATGGTGTCACCAGAGAATGGATTTACCGGGCTCAGTTGTGAATTATCCATGGTATGCGATTTCAGCTGAGAAGGATAAGGAATCCCCAAGAGAACTGGATAAGATATCCCCCGAGTATATAGATGACCTCCACATCTGGAATAGGATGCAGGATATAAATGAAAAACCAGCCAGGTCGTTTATAAGAGAAAGAACCCTGGTTCCTGAGGTTTATTGTCACCACGACTATGATGAAAAGCTATTTAGAACTGTATGGGCTAAAATATTCACTGTAACGCCTTATCTGAATGATGAAAGAAATGATATGGGATGGACAAGAACCGGTAAAGGCGCGATCTATGCAGGTAGCGGCTTCAGGAGAGAACCCTCCTGCTGGTGGGAGTGCTGCAGGAGATGTGCACCATTCTGTTGCTGTGACTGTACCTGTGAGCCTATTCCTGTTTACGGTCCGGGGCCAGCAAGCGCCCCTCTGAGCATTGATCCCTACATACCGCCTGTAACCCCCGGTACAGGTACGGGTCCTATGATCGGGGTTATCTGGCCACCTTGCTGTATGAATGCCACCTTCGGCATAGGGGTTGTTGAAGGAGTTACAAATACGATGGAATTCACAATCCCGAATATAGAGATAGATTACACAAGTTCCCCGATAATAACTCCGAGTCCGGACAATAAGCAGGTTACTGTAACCAACGGTGCATTGACCATAATCAGCACAGGCAATTTCCCCTTTGAGGTATCTTCTGCCGATTTCGCAGCAGATTCAAATGCAGGCAGATATACCATGACTATCGTCTATACGCCAATAGGAGATGAAGAACACGACCCATTCCGCCACCAGTTCGTTGTTGAGAAAGACATTGTCTTTAATTACACATTACTTGAAGGGGCAGAAAATTTTACGGTTGATTTAAATGAGGATTTCTCGACTGCCCTGGATGATTTTATATGTGAATGTCAGCCGAATGAAACCACATGTCTCTACAATAACCTTGTCCACATAAGCACTACAGAATCCATAAGGGATACACTGGGCACCTATGTAGCCATTGATATGAAAAATATTGAGGCATTGAGGGAGGCTGCCCACGGCTTTGTGGATATAGCAATCACCAGAGATGTTCGGGTTGGATTAGTTGCACTCAGTCAGAACTATGGTAGCTGCCCCCAAGGGATATGCTCATCGCATGAAGTAACATCTGATGATCTGTCACTGGACAACCAGATAAATACCTATCGGTCACGCTACGGGACATGTACGTCCTGTGGCATAAGAAAGGCAGCAGAGCTACTGCGGGATACTGAAATAACAGGTGAGAAGCATATCATTGTTATGTCAGACGGGGTTCCAAACTGCTGCGAGTCAAAAAATGGGGATGTATGTGTGGAAGGCATAGAGAACCTGAATGCAGCTGAGGACCAAGGTCAAATAGAGGCAAGATATCAGGCAATGCTGGCATATAATGAGGGCATCAGAGTCCATACAATCGCTCTGGGCGATGACTCAGATAGACCGTTTATAGAGGGATTAGCAAACATCGGGGGAGGCAACTACTATAATGTGACATGTGACTGTGATCTTGAGTGTATCTACAAAAAGTTAGCCAGAACTGTTGTAGGCGAAGGCGATGGTGTTGTCCTCACAAGTGATGTCTCTGCGAGCATGAGTAATCGGCTGTCACTTGATTGTCCCGGGGAAGGAGTCCCGGTAACCCATAAAAACATCCTTAGGGATATGAACCTCAGCATAACCGGGGTGATAGACAACGAGGCGTATGAATTTACAACCCATAAAGGTATTCTGAACATTACGGCTACTCCGGACATAATAAGCGGGTTTTCCCTGAATGTGGGTGGCGAAAATCTGGATTATACCTCCCTGCTCTACCCGACAGTCCATGAAACATACAAAAAGGAATATGCACATGGGAAATGGATTGAGGGACGTCGTTATGTTGTCGGCGTATTGTATCGTTACGGCTACCTACCCAGCTCCGAAACATATACCCTTGAAGACTCATATGGGTATGAAGGGAGGCCACCCTCAGTGGTCAATTTTGAATTCCTTTATCCGGAACAGGGTAGGAAGATATGCCCCCCCGAGTGTTCCTGTCCCTCATATGACCCGACGGATGTAACATGCGTGGACTATTCCACCGATCCGCCAGTATACTACAGGCGGGATGATTGTATATGCCCTGAATTAAGCCAAAGCCGTAAAAGAGATATAACCTCATCCAGAACGTACCATGAGGAAGAGCACTACTACTACGACTTTGCTGAATTTTATACGCTTGAAACAGAAGGTGGTTGGAACGCCATGAGTGTAATGGATGAACAAACCAAAGAAAGACCGCATCCCCCAGTAGGTGGTTTATCAGGGAATGTAATCCGGAACACCAATATGACTCAGATGCCAACTCACTATATCTATATAGCAAACTCCAACGACGATACTGTATCCAAGGTAAGGACCGTCGATTGCGTCGAGGAATGCAGATACAATGTTGAGGAAAATCCATCCAGAACAGCTGTTTCTCTCTCAAGAGATATCTGGGTTGGCAACATGGATGCCGACACTATAAGCAGGCTGGAGGCAACCTCCTGTAATACCATTGAGCATATCAAAGTAGGTGAAGGCCCCAGAGCAATCGTAGTTGATGAAGACAATAACCTGTGGGTGGGGAATGCCGACGATAACACATTATGGAAATTTAACGGTTATACAGGAGAATGTTTAGTGGGAGACCCTGCCATAAACCCTTCCTGCCCCCCAACATCATCTCCGATACCGGTTGAGGGTTCCCCTTACGGGGGGGTGGCTGATTGCAGGGGGCATATATGGGTGATATGCGTACCCGGAGGTGTATTATATGAAATAGATGTCCACACGGATTCTGAGGTGGCCAGGTATCCGATACCTAAGCCGCCGAACGTTGGCCCTACCGGAGGATGGGTTCATGGCATTACCTTAGACAGCAATGGAGACATCTGGCTTGGAGGCTCAGAATCAGGTTACGTATATAAAGTCAGTGGCTCTACCGGAGATATCCTATGCCAGGAAGATGTTGGTGACTTTACGAAGGGAATAGCAGTTGATCCAGAGGATAATGTATGGGTTGCGGATTACACCCGTGATGAGGTAATCAAGGTAAATGGCCTAAATTGTGGTGTTATAAACAGATACCCTGTGGGTGATGGTCCGGTAGGTGTGGCAGTTGATTTTGACGGATCTGTATGGACAGTGAACTACGACGGCAATTCTGCGACAAAGCTGAATATATCCTCAGGGAACATAGTATGTACCGCTGATGTCGGGGAGGGACCGTATACATTCTCAGATATGACCGGCTTTAATCTATGGGGGATATGTAAAAACAGGGAACTTGACCCCACCATGGCGACTGTAAAAAGCATTGGCAGCTATATCCTCAATTTCACTGCGCTGCCGTTTCCAAAATCTCTGAGTAAAGAGGACTTTGAAAACGCCAGCGTGACTGTATTCATCCACTTCAGAGACAACATAACGAGTCAGACTTTCCCGTTGTTTCCCTCGAGAGAGGAATTAACACCGCCTCTTAACAGGCAGTTCATCGTCAATGTTTCCATGAGAGACGCAACAAAGATATTGATTGAAAGAGTAACCCCAAACAGGTACAACATAAATCCCGGGACAGAGCTTGAGATCCATATCAGATTAATGAATGCCATCACAGGAGAGGCCGTCCCCTCAAAGGACATACATATGATGGCTGAGGCCTACAGATTCTCTCAGATCATAACCACTGATGAGGGTGGGAGAGCAATCTTCCCCCTAGACATCGGGGAGTACGGCACGAAGGTTAACTTTGAGTATCTGGGAAGTGACATGTATATACCAACGAAAACATCCGATTACTATGATGTAGTATCCCTCTCCAAAGTCTGGTGGTTATTATCCCCTGAGGTCCTTCTTCTGATAATGGCCTTGATTACACTTGCAGTTTCATATAAATGGTTTGGAGACAGGAAGATAAACATCGATGAATTGATGAAGGAGCTGAAAGGTGAGAAATGACGCATGCAGTTATAACTGAATCCAGG
This sequence comes from uncultured archaeon, assembly GCA_965602195.1. Classification (GTDB taxonomy): domain Archaea; phylum Altiarchaeota; class Altiarchaeia; order IMC4; family QMZM01; genus CBFCYF01. The sequence goes on from CBFCYF010000032.1 coordinate 13,735, forward strand.
AACTATCCAGGCTGTCCGACAGATTGTAGATCATGTCCTGTTAAGTATTTTAACCATGTAGATACATTAATAAATTGATATATTACTGTCCATCACATTTCACTACATAAAACTGGAGACATTGGGAGATGAAATGAAACATTCAAAGATAATAACAATTCTTTTGCTGCTATGTATCATCCAGCAGGCAGCAGCTATCGGAGGAGGAGCAGCCCTCTACAAGGAAATCACACACAGGGAAGGCTTCCTTAGGCTGGATATAATTGAGAGATTTATCCTGGATTACCTGAGATATCTAAAGGTGTTATATGAAAACCATTTCCTTGAACTAGTGGAAATAAACCCACAGGCCACCAATGCAGCAATAATGAACATCACAGGATATTTCATCTACATCCTGGAGTTCCTGTATATCGCAGCGTTATTAGTTACCGGCATATACCTGCTATTTCTGGCTGGCTCCCCGGTGGGAAGACTAACAGCCAAATCCATTCTCCCGGGGATAATCGCCGGAATGGCTCTGACCCCCATATCCCCCCACATAATGGGAATTCTTCTGAATATTTCAGGTGGATTAACCCATGAAATCTTCTCATTACTTCCCGGCGACCCCACAAGGATATTCACTGAACCCATAACAACCCTGATAGCGGAATTCGGCGGCCTGAATGATTTCTCTGCGCAGGCAGCATTACCCTTCTTTCTGTTCTCCCTGTTCCTCCTGAGTATGAACCTGATACTGTTTGTTACCAGATACATCATAGTCTCCATATTCATAGCAATATTTCCCATAACCATATTCCTCTACTGTTTCAACATAACCCGGGATATGGGTCGGAGTCTAATGGAGCATACACTCATATGGATATTCTCTCAGGTGATTGTGGCCATAGTTCTGGTATCCATATACGGCCTGTTCTTGATTGATCCACTGCAAGGGGGGGTATTGATTATCTCAGGTTTGGTTGCCTCATTAATGTTGATCATAACACTTCTAGGTAGTGTGTTCACATTTAAAAACTTTTTGCCGGGATGAAAACACCAGAAACAATTAACATGAAAAAGAGGTGGATATTGTCCCTAGTGGTGGGGCTTTCACTGATATCTCTCGTATCGGCATGGGGTGATCAGGGAGCGGAGAAATTAGTCGCTGAACTTGAATGGCGAGGCTTATTCACCTCCACAGTGCATCAGCTGATAATCTCAAGCATCTCTGAGGTATATGCCTCCATCCCTGAAATGATAGCATCAAATCCCGCGATTGGACACTCCCTAATATGGGATCCGTTAACCTACTTCATCAAAATCCTGGAGCCCCTATATGTCTTAACCATAATCCTGGTCGGATTCTACCTCATCCTGATGTCCGGCTCACCCGCTGGGAGAGTGAGAGCAAAATCCCTACTACCTAAATTAATCGTGAGTATGGTTCTTGTGACACTATCCCCCTACATCCTCAGAATATCTCTTGGGGCATCTGAATCGCTAACAAGAGGTGTTCTAAACATGAACCCCCCAGGAGAGAACATATTCCTTGAGACATTCGAATCCATGGCAGGGATATTCGCAAACAAGGCACTAATATCCATGGAGGGAAGCCACTTCTTCCTTCTTATTGCACTCATAATAAGCTTAGGCATATTCATCCTCCTGGCTCTAAGATACGTCATGCTCATACTCTTCATAATACTGCTGCCCATATCCATATTCCTCTATTTCATCAACCCAACAAGAAGCGTGGGCAGGGCGATGATAGAGCAGAACATAATCTGGATGATCACCCAGGTCTTCTGTGCCCTGGTATTCGTTTCATCCAACATCGGGATGCCCCTCCTCAACCTGGGAGGAGACCTAGAGATACTCGCCGGACTTACAGCCTCCATCATCTTCATAATATCACCAATAATCCCAATCCTAATAATAAGAAAAATTTTACCATGATGCAGCCTTTAATAAAGGCTGGCGAAAGGTGGGGCGTGCGCTTCGCTTAGCCCCA
>CBFCYF010000033.1:0-15691 GCA_965602195.1 uncultured archaeon
AGCCCCACTGAACTGAATTCATTCAGTGTGCTTGAGCGAAAGCGAAACACACCTTAGTCCTCGGCTAACTCCAAGGGCATAAACTGCCACAGCCAGCTGGCACATATATGAATACTGAATAGGGCTATAAATTTAAACCCTTATTCCTATACTCTATGTCAATATGGCTAAAGCAAATCCCGCTAATATGAATATGGTGACTGTTGCGGCAGTGGCTGTTGTGGCAATTGTGGTTTTTGGGGCAGGATACATATTATACACAAGCCAATGCCCTGAGTGCGTGGAGTGTGAGGTATGCGAGGAATGCGTGTTCAATGAAAGCATGTGCCCTCCCTGCCCGGTGTGTGAGCCTTCTGTGAATGAGAGCGGAGAATCCGGGATAAGCCTGATCTACCTGGAGCCTCTGGAATGCAAAGACTGCGACAGATCAATGATAGAGGAATTATCCGGGGAAATTGAGGTTGAGGTCCGGATGTATGTAACTGATTCCGTGCCAAGACCCTCAATGCTGGTCTCCCTGGGCAACGGAACCACACTCATCACAGTAATCTCTAAGTTCAACGTTATGAGTGCAATCTGCGGACTAACCGGCCACGAGAAATCATGCCAGCTGCATAAAAAAGACCTTGCTGCGTTGAATAACTGCCTGAGTAACTACAACATCACCTCAGATACTGTATTGTTCCTGTATCTTAAGGGAGATACTCACTCTAAGACGATGGGGTCGTGGATCAGGGACCTTGAAGAAGAAGGCCATAGATTCCATTGGATAGACATAAAAAATAAGACTGACATGGAAGCAGCGAATAAATGCCTCATGAAGATATTCGACTTGGAGGGGTATTTCCCGCAGTTTGTCTGCCCCGGCACCGCAGAGCACAGAACAGGTGCCTTCGAGAAAGAAACCATGTTAAAGGAGTTCACAGACAGATGCGTGGATGTTGCTTCTCTATGAACCCTCTATATAGATTCCCGGCTTCATGGGCAGGGCATACTTTGCCTTACCCTTCGGGTCATAGCTGGGTTCAGTTTGTACGTTGATTTCGGCATTGAATTCTTTCTCCAGAAAGTCTCTGGCGTCACTTATGGCCGTGGATTCATCATCCATGTCGCAGATGATCCCGGGTACTTCATCTCTCCTGGTGTTCTGTATTATTTTTATCACCTCCCCTCCGTGTTTCCTGAACTTTGGGTCCCTCATTATATCTGCCTTCCCCTCACCTTTACTTATTGCCTTAAATAGTCTCCTCTTCCACTGCGGTGCGATGTAGAGGTAGATTCTTTCGGGTTTGACTTTGGTGGCCTCCCTGATGTTTTGGATGTCCTCCATCAGTGTTTTGATGAGTTCCTCCTTTTGGATCACTTCTTCATCGATGTCCTCTTCCTGTGCGTCTGGGTAAGATGAGAGTGAAACAAAATCTTCTCCTCCGAGGCTATCTCCCAGCTCCTCGCAGATGAAGGGTGTGAAAGGAGACATCAGCTTCACCCATCTGCCTGCCACCTTCCTCAGAACCCCCTCATTAGGTTTACATCTGCGCAGGTACCATGTGAAGTCATTCAGGACACCGTAAAACGCATGTTGCAGGGCCTTTCTGGTCTGGAATCCATCCATCGCCTTCCTGGTGTCTAAGACAGTCATATTAAACCTGCACATCAGCCACCTATCAATATCCCTTACAGGAACATCATCCCCTGGGGTTATTGTGTAATTCACCTGGTCATAGAACTGCTTCAGTTTCCTTAGGGTGTTTTTAACCAGATCCTCCCTCCAATCGAAATCCTGCCACGGCTCGGCGTTGCTCATCAAAAACAATCTTACGGCGTCACTTCCATATTTCTCTATGGCATCCTCCAGAAGGATTATATTCCCTTTAGAGGAGGACATCTTCTGGCCCTCCAGAAGACCCATCCCGAAAACCACAATTCCTTTAGGCCATTTATCTTCAGGGAAGATAGCTGTGTGATGGAATAGATGGAATGTCAGATGGTTCCCGACGAGATCCTTGGCGGACAACCTCCAATCGAGGGGATACCAGTAGTTGAATTCCTGGCGGATTTCATCCAATTTCTTACCTGAGATACCTGCTTTCTCTGCAACAGATTCTGTGTTTCCCTCCCCGAGAAACACGTAGTTGAAGAATTCATCACCGAGTTTTTCAGGCTTAATCTCCTTCAGATACCCTGATATTGTGTAATAGGACATGTATATCGTGGAGTCACTTAGGGGCTCGATTATCCAGTTTTTATCCCAAGGCAGTTTTGTTCCAAGCCCCACCCTCCTAGTGCACGCCCACTCATTAAGCCAATCGATGACATAAGAGAAATTCTGTCTCAGCTCATCAGGTATTATCTTCATCCCATCCAAGCATCTATGGACTTCCTCCTTCCATTGTTTTTTGTCGTAGCTGAGAAACCATTGATCCTTAAGAATCTTTATAACGCATCGGGCCCCACACCTGCAGACTACGGGACTCTCAGAGAATTCATGGAAAATATCTCCTTTTCCGCAATCAATCAGGTAGCCGGTTAATTTATCTCGTGCTTCAGCTACAGGCATGCCTCCGTATCCCTTTATTTCTTTCTTCATGTGTCCTTTGCTGTGTTCTGCTCTATAGAGGATTTCCGTGGCTTTCTCCAGTTTCTTATCTCTTTGATTCTTTATCCTCATATCTTTTATGATATTTCCTGCAGGTATCCCCTCTGTGCCCTCGGACTCGATGATGACTATGGGTTTAATGTCGCTTCCCAGGTCTTTCAGGGCCATGTAGTCATAGGGTGCATGAGCCGGTACGCTCATCACAACCCCTGTGGCATAGTCAGGGTCAACAAAATCAGCGGATAGGATGGGGATTTCCCTGTCGTTTACGGGGTTGACACAGCATCCCCCGATGAGTTCCTCGCCTTTCATCTCTCCAACAACCTCCATCTCTGTCCCGCAGTGTTTCATCTTCTCCACTGCTTCCTCGCTGAGAAGCCATATCTCCCCTCCCACATTCACCTTCCTGTAGATGATATTTGGATTCAACCACATGTTGGTAACCCCGAATACGGTCTCAGGTCTTAGGGTGGCAGCAGGCAGTATCATCCCGTTGCATGTGAACTTCAGGATCACGAATTTATTGATTGTTGAGGTCTCCCCTTCCATGAGATCATGGTCTCCTACAGGGTTGTCGCATGATGGACAGTATCTTACGGGATATTCACCTTTCCTCACCAGATTCTTCCTTTTAAGTGTTCTGTATTGCCATTCAATGAATTTACTGTATTGCGGCGTGGTGGTGAGAAATTCTCTGCTCCAGTCGATGGAGAACCCTAATTTCATCATATTCCTCCTGTATTCATCTGAGAAGTAGCTGACGATGTTCTCGGGTTTGTGGAATTCCTTCAGTGTTTCCGCAGGGACCTTATATAGGCCTCCGTAGAGGTTAAGTGTTTTCGCATCTTTTCTCTTAATTCTCTTGGCGATTCCGAGTACCGGGCTTCCGGTAACATGCCATGCCATCGGGAAAAGCACGTTGTAACCGCACATCCTCTTGTAGCGGGCGATGACATCAGGGACGGTGTATGTTCTGCCGTGGCCTACATGCATGGAACCTGAGGGATAAGGGTAGGCTACTGTGAGGTAGAATTTCTTTTTTCCGGGATCGGATGCGGCGTCGAAGATACCTTCTTGCTTCCACTTCATCACCCATTTATCCTCTGTTTTTCCGGGATTGAATTCTCGAGCCATTTTATGAGTAAATATTGATGGAAAACCAGACTTAAATAATATCACTAACCGAAATGTATTTAAGTGAGGAGGTACTAATTCATTATCATATAGTGTTGAAAATGGTTGATATGGAGCTGCGATGCCCTACGGGCATAGATGGTCTGGATAAGCTTCTGTCTGGGGGTTTCCCGAGGGATAGGAGTATGCTGCTTTCAGGAACCTGTGGTACTGGGAAGACCACCTTAGGAGTACAGTTTCTCTATAACGGCATACTGAGATATAATGAGCCTGGGATTTTGGTGACCTTGGAACAGAATCCAGTGGAGCTGAAGAGGGATATGCTGCAATACGGCTTCGATCTGCAGAAGGTGGAGAATGAGAATAAGTTGGTCATCATAGATGTTAGCCTCTCCCGTTTCGGATCCAGGCTTAGTTCTGCCTCTAATCGTGCAGCATCGTCGATTCCACAGCCGGTGGGCAGTATGTCTCTTCTGCCGGATGAGTTTAACATGGACAGGATTATGGAGATAATCATCAGCAAGGCAAAGAGGATTAATGCTAGGAGGGTGGTTGTAGATAGTTTACCTGCATTGGATTTCCTTCTTTCCGAGGATGAATCCAAAATCAAGAATACAATACGGCAGACCCTCCTCAGTTTGAATTATAGGCTGAAGATGGAGGGTCTTACAACGCTTTTGATAACGGAGATCCAGGATGATGGAGTTGCTATGTCAGCTCACGGCGTGGAGAGTTATGTGGTTGACGGCGTGATAGTTCTGCATTATATATCTCTTGGGACGGAGGCGGGGAGAAGTCTTATGATCAGAAAGATGAGGGCGACAAAACACAGTGAGGACGTCCACCCGCTGAAGTTCATAGGAGGGGAGGGCATCAGGGTTTTGGAGGCAGATGAGATCTATGAGGTTTAACCCTTAGGTTCCAAGTTGCCTCTTCACCATCTTTTTATCTCTGTCGAAATCCTCACTTTTTTTGACTATGAACTCACATACCTCGCTTCCCATGGCGGCGCAGTGGGTTTCCACACACTCTACGTTCTCCCACAGTATTCTCTGTGCAAACCCGCGGAGTATTCCCCGCACAAAACCACAACCTCCGGCCTGCCGAATCCATATATATTGAAGATATGAACCCCAAATTCAAGTGCCTTCACTGGGTCTACTGCGTAGTGGGAAATCAGGGTGAAAAAAGCCGAATGGCAGTACCTCAGGAACATCGAGCAACGAAACACAGCAATGTCTGATTTCCATTCTGGTTAGGTGTAAACCGAAGAAAATAGAAAAGCCTTTATATGTGAAATCCCTAAGGAATATTGCTGGAGGTATAGGGGATGGAAATTAATAAGAAGTTGATGGTGGGCGTGTTTTTTTTGGCGGTAGTTGGTTTGGTGATCGGCGTAAATCTGGTTAATAAGCCTGTTGTGATAGATTCTGAGGCGGAGGACTTGGAGGTCACCGTCTACAACTCTAATCTGGGTGTTGTTAAGGAGTATCGGACGAAGCATCTTTCTGCGGGAATAAATAATGTCTTGTATGAGGGTGTTGCGTCAAAAATTGATACCTCAAGTGTCCGCCTTAAGGCGGTTGATTCTGCAGTGAATATCCTGGAGCAGAATTTCCAGTATGATCTTGTGAGCAGGGATAAGATTCTTGCGAAGTATATTGACAAGGAGATTACCGCGTATCTGGTATACGGCGACAGGAAGGAGGTTGTTGAGGGTATCTTGCTGAGTTTCAGCGGGAATCAGCTTGTTATTATGGATGGGGAGGGCAGGATTCAGGTTCTGAGTTCAAGTAACCTGGTGTTGCCTGAGCTTCCTGAGGGACTGATCACGAAACCGACGCTTCAGTGGATTTTGGAGGTGGATGAGAGCAGAAATCATACGCTTGAGCTTTCTTATATGACTTCCGGGATGACGTGGAAGGCGGATTATGTTGTTGTAACCAATAAAGATGACACTAAGCTTGACTTGAATGGGTGGGTTACGGTGACAAATAATGCGGGCACAACCTTCAAAGACACCTCCCTTAAATTGGTTGCCGGAGACGTTCACAGGGTTGCGGCTCACGGTGTATATGATGAGGTGTCGACTTTTGCAATGGAAGAGAAGGCTGGAGGGGGACAGTTTGCGGAGGAAGCCTTGTTTGAGTATCACATGTATGATCTGCAGAGGAAGACTACCCTGAAGAATAATGAGCAGAAGCAGATATCTCTTCTCAGCTCAAGTGATGTTGATGCTGTGAAGGAGTTTGTGTATGATGATATCCGGGGCTGGTGGTGGTATGGAGGCAGCTGGTCTAGTGGCGGTGAGAAAAAAGTTGATGTGATGCTTAACTTCGACAACAGTGAAGGGAATAATCTCGGCATCCCGCTTCCCAAGGGCACGGTTCGTGTGTTTAAGAAGGATAGTGAGGGTAAGCTGCAGTTTATCGGCGAGGATAGTATTGATCATACGCCGAAGGATGAGACTTTGAGGTTGTTCCTCGGCCAGGCGTTTGATGTTGTCGGGGAGAGGAGGCAGATGGACTTCAATAAACTGGCGGGCTGGTATGAGTACGTGTGGGAGGTTGAGCTCAGAAACCATAAGGATGAGGATATTGTGGTCACAGTGCTTGAAAGAACCGGCGGAGACTGGGAGATAACAGAGGAAAACTATGAGCATACGAAGGAGTCAAACAACAAGATCAGGTGGAGTGTTCCTGTTAAAGCTAACGGGGAGAGCACCTTGACGTATGTCATAAGATATAAAAGGTGGTAAGCGATTAATTAAGTGCTACTGAGCGTAGCGATGCGGAACGAAGTGGAGCAGTTACGCCAAAGGCGTTTGAATGTAGCACAATCTGTTAACTGGATTTCCAGTTACGGTGGTGATGTAAAATGAGGGTTGATAAAAGAATAGTGTTGGGTGTGTTTTTTTTGGCGATGGCTGGTTTGGTGATTGGCTTGGGTTTGGCGGATAAGCCTGTTGTGGTGGATTCTGAGGCGGAGGGGTTGGAGGTCACCGTCTATAACTCTAATCTGGGTGTTGTTAAGGAGTATCGGACGAAGTATCTTTCTGCGGGAGTAAATAATGTTTTGTATGAGGGTGTTGCGTCAAAAATTGATACCACAAGTGTCCGCCTTAAGGCGGTTGATTCTACGGTGAATGTGTTGGAGCAGAATTTCCAGTATGATCTTGTGAGCAGGGATAAGATTCTTGCGAAGTATATTGACAAGGAGATTACCGCGTATCTGGTATACGGCGACAGGAAGGAGGTTGTTGAGGGTATCTTGCTGAGTTTCAGCGGGAATCAGCTTGTTATTATGGACGGGGAGGGCAGGATCCAGGTTCTGAGTTCAAGTAACCTGGTTTTGCCTGAGCTTCCTGTGGGACTGATCACAAACCCGACGCTTCAGTGGATTTTGGAGGCGGATGAAGGCAGAGACCATACCTTGGAGCTCTCCTATATGACCTCAGGCATGACGTGGAAGGCGGATTATGTTGTGGTCACTAATAAGGATGACACTAAGCTTGACTTGAATGGGTGGGTTACGGTGACAAATAATGCTGGCACAACGTTTAAGGATACATCCCTTAAATTGGTTGCCGGGGATGTTCACAGGGTTTCGGCTCCAGGATATGAGGGGATGCGCCTGCCTGCCCCCAGTGCTTACAGGGAGGAGGTCAGTCAGTTTGCGGAGGAGGCGTTGTTTGAGTATCACATGTATGATCTCCAGAGGAAGACTACCTTGAGGAATAATGAGCAGAAGCAGATATCTCTTCTTGGGGCATCTGATGTTAATGTCGAGAAGGAATACGTCTACGATGACATAAGATACTGGTGGTGGTATGGGAGCAGCTGGTCCAGTGGCGGTGAGAAGAAGGTTGATGTGATGCTTAACTTCGACAACAGTGAAGGGAATAATCTCGGTATTCCTCTTCCTAAGGGCACGGTTCGTGTGTTCAAGGAAGACAGTGAGGGTAAGCTGCAGTTTATCGGCGAGGATAGTATTGATCATACGCCAAAGGATGAGACTATCAGATTGTTTATTGGTCAGGCATTCGACATCGTCGGGGAGAGGAGGCAGATGGACTTCAATAAGCTTTCGGGCTGGTATGAGTACGTGTGGGAGGTTGAGCTCAGAAACCATAAAGACGAGGATATTGTGGTCACAGTGCTTGAAAGAACCGGCGGAGACTGGGAGATCGTAAAGGAGAACTACGAGCATACGAAGGAGTCAAACAACAAGATCAGGTGGAGGATTCCGGTGAAAGCCAACGGAGAAAGCACCCTAACCTACACTATAAGGTATAAAAGATGGTAAATAAGGTGAGGAGGCAAATAATCCCTCTATTATCGGCTATAGCATTTATTTTATTTTGTGGCTGCGTAGAGTATACCCCAGAAACAACCACAACAACCACACCCGAGACAACCACCTCAACTCCAGCCACCACAACCACAATCCCCGAGACAACAACAACCACCCCAGAAACAACCTCAACCACTTTACCGCCTGCGGAGGGTTTTGAGTTACATGAGTGGGGCGTGCTCGCCGGTTGCCCTGAGAGTGACACATATTTTATAACAAGCAGACCCAAACAGGTTCTGTTGGTCAAGCAGCCTGTGATCTACATACATTCAAGGAATAAGGAGTCATTTAATCTCACGGTGACCTTCAACAGCGGGAGGCCTACTGATACTTATCCGCAGGCTCCGGTTGAGGAGTCTGGTGTTGTGGGTTGGCGTGATGTTGAGGTGGTTGATGAGTGTGTTGCTGTTGGGGGCACAAAGGCGGCGGGCTTTGTTCCCCTGGAGGAGATAATCAGCACACTGAATAATGTCGACGCCGACTGTCTTGATGTTTCAGGTGTCAGGGAGAGATTTCTTTTCTATGAGGGTGAGTTGGAGTTTGAAAACAAAATCGGTGTGGAATACAGCTTTGAGTCAGGGAAAGCAACGTTCAGGAATAATGGAGACTACTCAGTTCATAACCTGATATTGACTGCATCAACTGAGGGAGAACATAGTTTTTCACCTAAGATATACTCTGCCTTGGTTTCCTTGTTATTACCTGGGGGGGAGGAGACAGTTGATTTTGTTGAGAAAACACCTGATGAAACAGTACTTAAAGATGATCTGGTTTCGCTTGGCTTCACATCCAGGGAGGCTGGGGCATTCGCCGGCCTGTGGGGTCAGAGTTTCTTTTATCCGACGAACAGGGCGGGTTTTGCTAATCTGGTTTATAGGCTCTCTGAGGAGGAATACGATGAAATGATTTCGTTGGAGGTTGCTCCGCAGCCGGAGAAAATAATCAGGACGTTGTATGTGCTGGTTGATGTATCTGCTGGAGGGGAAACATCTGAGTGCAGCGTTGATGCGGATTGTGTTGCTGCTCAGTGTTGCCATCCAACTTCATGTGTCGCCATAAAAGATGCTCCGGACTGCAGTGGTATAGGCTGCACTGCGGTGTGTGCGCCTGGGTCAATGGATTGTGGGCAGGGACATTGCGTCTGTGTTGATGGAAGATGCCAGGTTAAGTGGACTCCACGGTAACGTGTTTCGGTTTAGACCGAAGAAAACCGTTAACTGTTTATAAAGGGATTTCTTTATTATTTATTAGAGGCGATTCAGATGGATAAGTTAATAAGAGGGTTGGGGGGTGTTTTTGTTTTAATGTTTTTTTTAGGTTTCCTGAGTCCTTTAGCTTGGGCGGATGGGATAATAATCCCGGATCCGATAAAGCCTATACCTCACCCTGAGCTGGCTATTAAATACCATCACGTTAATGTGAGTATAGATGATCAATATGCTGAAACACGTATAGATCAGGTTTTCCTGAATGAGTACTCCTATGATCTGGAGGGCACCTATATTTTTCCGTTACCTGAGGATGCAAGTATCTCGAAGTTCTCTATGTATGTGGATGGTGAGGAGTTGCGGGGGGAGGTCATGGAGAAAGATAAGGCCAGGCAGATATATGAGGATATTGTGAGGAGGATGAAGGATCCGGCGCTGCTTGAGTACATAGACCGCGACACCTTCAAGGCGAGGGTGTATCCTATCCCCGCAAACGGTGAGAAGAGGGTGGGCTTAGAGTATTCTGAGGTAATAGGCTGTGATTCAGGCGTATGTAAATATGTTTATCCCCTGGAGGTGGAGAAGTTTTCATCTAAGCCATTGGAGACTGTGGTGATCCGGGTAAAGCTGGAGTCTAATAAGCCGATAAATAGTGTTTATTCGCCGACCCATGATATTTCGGTGACTAGGATCGATGACTTTAATGTGGAGGTAACCTATGAGGAGGAGAATGTTTGGCCGGATAAGGATTTCGTCTTATATTATACGGTTTCTGAGGAGGATTTCGGGGTTAACCTGTTAACTTACCGTGAGGGGGGTGAGGACGGATTTTTTATGTTGATGCTCTCCCCTAAATACGAGATCGGTGAGGGGGAGGTAATCGCTAAGGATGTTGTGTTGGTGTTGGATTCCTCAGGGAGTATGTCAGGTGAGAAGATAGAGCAGGCCAGGGATGCCCTGAGGTTCTGTGTGAATAACCTTAATGAGGAGGACAGGTTTAATATTATTACCTTCAGCGACAGCGTAGATAAATTCAGTGATGGCTTGGCGGATGCTGGTTCAAGCAATAAGGGCGATGCCCTTGATTTCGTCAGTGATATAAAAGCTATCGGGGGGACGAACATCAATGATGCTCTAAAGGAGTCTCTGGTTTTGCTTGGGGGGAATAAGAGGCCTGCCTTAATCATATTCCTGACTGACGGCAAGCCTACGGTGGGTGTTACGGAGGTCGAGAAGATCCTTGATAATGTTGGGGATGCGAACACAGGGGATGTCAGGGTTTTCGTGTTTGGTGTAGGTTATGATGTGAACACCCATCTGCTTGATAAGTTATCCGCCCGTAACAGGGGTGTGTCTGAGTATGTGGAGCCTGAGGAGGATATTGAGGTTAAGGTTTCCGGGTTTTATGCTAAGGTAAGTAATCCTGTTTTGTCTGATGTGATGTTGATGTTTGACGGAGTCAGGGTAGGTGAGTTGTATCCAAAAGAGCTTCCGGATCTCTTTAAGGGTTCGCAGTTAATTCTTTTGGGTAGATACGAGGATGGTGGTGATGCGGTGATCAGGTTAAAGGGTAATGTGGGTGATGAGAGTAGAGAGTATGTGTATGAGCTGGGTTTCCCCTCAAGGAATCCTGGGAATGATTTTATTCCCCGGCTGTGGGCGACCCGGAAGATCGGCTACTTGCTGGATCAGATCAGGTTATCGGGGAGGGAGGACAGGGAGTTGGTGGATTCAATTATTAATCTGAGCGTAGAGTATGGGATAATGACTCCCTACACGTCGTTTCTGGTGGACTTGGATACTGATTTAACCAGGCCGGCTGCTATGGAGAAGGCGAGGGGGGGTTTCTGGGATAGTCTGGCTGAGGAGGCATATGATGCTGTCACAGGATTTAATGCTGTGAAGTCTGCTGAGGCCACAAGGGATTTGCAGGAGTCTGGTGTTTATAGTTCCGGTTCTGCGAGGGTTAAGTCTGTTGGCTCCAAAACATTCTATGAGCGTGATGGGGTGTGGAGGGATAATGATTGGAGTGAGGGGGGTGAGGTGACTGAGATAAAATATGGGAGTGAGGCGTATTTCAGCTTGCTGCGGCAGGATCCCGGGTTGGGCAGGTATCTTTCGTTGGGGACGAAGGTGGAGTTTTGTGTAGGGAGTCAGTGTTTCAGTATTGGCGATGTGGGTGAGGAGGATGAGGTTACTGTTACGGTTACAACAATAGAGTCCACTGTTCCCGGTGAGACCTCAACTTCCATACCCTCTGGTGGTGGTGGAGGTGTTTTAATGCAGACTGTGGCGATATTAACGGTGTTGTTGCTGATTGTCGGGGTGTTTTTGTTTATGGGGAGGAGGTAGGTGTGGAGGATAAGATTACCTTGGATAGGCAGACCTTTAAGGCGTTGGCGATTGACAGCAGGGTTGATATCCTGAGGAGGCTGGAGCAGCATCAGCATACGTTAACGGATTTGGCGCAGGAGATGGGGTTGGCTCCTTCCACTATCAAGGAGCATCTTGATAAGCTGGTGGCTGTGGATTTGGTTGTGCAGATTGATAAGGGTATGAAGTGGAAGTATTATAGGTTGACGAGGAAGGGTAGGAAGCTTCTGAATCCTCATGAGAAGAGGGTTTGGATTGTGTTATCTCTTGGTTTGGTGTTTCTTTTTGCTGCTATGCATCGTCTTCTTGTTCGGTTGAATGAGTTAGCCTGCCCCAGGATGGTTTCCTTCCATGAGGGGGCGCCGTCTAATATGTGGGTGGATGAGGGTTTTGTTGAGGAGAAGATGGCGGGGGCGGCTTATGACAGGCTCGCTAATGTATCCAGTGAGGTGGTGGCGTCATCATCTATTCCTGCCGGGGCGGTTGAGGTGGGGCAGATTCCGTTTGCTGATATAGTGGTTGTGTTGGTGGTTGTTTTAATTGTGGGTGTTTGTGTTGGTTATTTAATTAGGAGGAAACGTTTTATTTAATATGAATATCGGGATTTTCACTGACACCTATTTTCCGCAGGTTAATGGGGTTACGTATACTATTGCGTCATGGAAGATGAAGTTGGAGGAACATCATCGTATCTCTATTTATTATCCTGAGGGCGAGTATACGCCTGCTGCGGGTGAGTATCCGTTCAGGTCTTATGAGTTCAGGTTTTATAAGGGTTATAATATTGCTTTCCCCACTGATGTTGCGGAGAAGGCGAGGGATCTTGATATAGTGCATATCCATGGCTTGTTCAGTATGGCTATGGCGGGCTTGTATGTGTCGAGGAAGTATAAGCTCCCTAAGATTCTCACCTATCATACCCCTGCTGATGATTATATTGATTATATGACCCGGAATAGGGCGTTGAAGAAGACGTTGATGAAGTTGTATAATTTCTGGGAGAGGCGGTTGCTGAATTCCTGTGATGTTGTGACGGCTCCCAGCAACTCTATTAAGGAGAGACTGCATTATAAGGGGGTTGAGGATGTGGTGGTTCTTTCTAACGGCATTGATTTGGATTTATTTAAGCCGGTTGATCCGTCTTTTTTCAGGGAGAGGCATGGGGTTAGTGAGGGTAAGGTGGTTGGGTTCTGTGGGCGGTTTGGGTATGAGAAGCATCTTGAGGATTTGATTGGGATAGCGGATAGGTTTGATGGTATGATTTTGATTGCGGGTATGGGTCCTGCGGAGGAATACTATAAGAAGTTGGCTAGGGGTAAGGGTAACGTGAAGTTCCTTGGTTTTTTGTCTAAGGAGGAGATTCTGGGTTTCTATTCTTGTCTGGATTTGTTTGTTTTCCCTTCTATCGCTGAGACGCAGGGTTTGGTGGCGCTTGAGTCTATGGCGTGTGGTACTCCTGTGGTGGGGGCTAATGCTCTTGCGTTGACTGACACTATTAAGGATGATGTTGTGGGTTATTTGTATCAGCAGGGTGATGTGGATGATCTTCTGGAGAAGATTGATGCGGGTTACAGTAACCGGGAGAGGCTTTCCAGGAATGGTTTGGAGTATGTGAAGGAGCATTCTGTTGACAGGACGGTTGAGAGGTTGCTTGAGATATATGCTGGTTTAAAGTCTTGAGGTGTGTGTTTTGGATACGGTATCTCATTTTGTTCTTGCGGTTTTTGCGGGTCTTATAGTGTGTTTGCATAGGGGGCGTGGGCTGGGTTTGGTTGTTTTTGCTGGTTTTTGTTCGGTGTTGATTGATTTGGATCATTTCCTGGTTCCTCTGGGTTTTACGGGGGAGTATCGTTTGTTTCATAATGTTTTTTTTGTTTTTCTGTTGCCTTGTGTTTTGTTTCTGGCGTCTTTTTTCTTTGGGAGGGGTTCTTTTTTCGGCAGGTTGTGGGTGTTTTTTTTGTTGTTGTGTGTGATGCTTTCAACTCATGTGGTGTGTGATATGATAGGGGAGTGTGTTCCGTTGTTTTATCCTGTGTGGGCTGGGGGTGTGTCTCTTCCTGATGTGGATGTTCAGGCGACTGGTGATTTTGATTCTACTGTGCTGAATTCTCATGGGCTTTGTTTGGCTGTGTATGCGTTGATTGTTTTTGTAGGCGCGTTTGTCTATGATACTTTTTATCATCTGAGGCATGGGCGGTTGGGTTTGGGGGATGCTTTGCGGTGTGCGCTGGGGGAGTGGCTTTAGGTGTTCGGCTTCGGTGGTGTTGGATTGCAGCTATGATTTGTATGGTATCGCTGACACTCAGGTGCTCCTCATAGGCTTGTTTGAGGAGGGCGTGTGGTATTGCCGGGTAAGTAGAAGTTCGCTAGTCTTCTGTTTAGCGGTTTCTTTATTTACTCTGGTAACTTCACTCATCTAAAAAATTCTGGCTGTCTGCATTAACCCTTGATTATCTTCTATAGATTTTGTCGTGATGGTCAAAGTCCATGAAAACTATTTTATTTTCTCCTTTAATGATCTTAAAGACAAGAACGAAGTGACCGATGTGAACCTGTTTTTTGTCTTTCATGTCATATCTTAGGTTTTTATGGTGTTCAATATCAGGGCAGGTTAGGATTTCCTCTATTTTTTTCAGAACTTGTTCGTATAGTTGTCTGTTTTTTTTTGATAGCTTGTTAAGAATCTGTTGCAGGGATGGGAGGATCTCGTAGGAATACATTCTCTATTCCTCTATTATCTTCCTTAATTCTGCTATATTCTTGAAGGGTATGCTTTTTTCTTTTTCAATTATCTTCAGCTTTTTGGTGTATTCAGGTCTTAATTCAGGTTCAAGGAAGTTTTCCTCATATTCTGATACGACTAGGGTGATGGCCTGTGATTTGTCTTTTAGTCCGTATTTGGCTTTAACTATGTTTAATACTCTGTTTATTCTTTCATCAATGTTAATAACAGCTTGCACCATATTACGTCACATATATATTTATGTATTTGGGGTATATAAACACTATATTTTTTTTGGGGGCTGGGATTTTGGCGGGCTATTTTTTTTTTAATTGTATACGAAAGTATACAAGTTAAAATTGCGAAGCAATTTTTTTATCTGACTGCGGTGAATGTTTTAGGTGTGTTGTTGGGTTATGTGGGGTGTCTGTGGGCGGGGGTTTCTCTTTAGGCTGCTTCTTTCTGGCAGGTAATTTAACTTATTTTAGCTTTCTTAATGTCTTCCTGATGTTGATTTTAATTCTATTGTGCTGTATTTTCATGGTTTTTTTTTGGGGCTGTGTATGCTTTGATTGTTTTTATGGGTGTGTTTGTCTATGAAGCATAAACGGTTGGGTTTGGGGGATGCTTTATGGTGTGCGCTGGGGGGAGTGGCTTTAACTTATTTTTGTTATATCTCTTTCGCTGTGGATGTGTTGTTCCTCCCAACAGGGTTGCATTGATTTCACCCCCGTATCATCTCGAGTATCCCTTCCCTCTCTTAAAAGCCTCTTCCACAAACACTTCCTTGCTTTTTATAACGTAAAGAAATCTATGGTCTCCAATCCTTAATCTGTAAGCGGTTTTCTTTTTTCCCCTGAGTTTTTTGATATCGCAGCCAGAACGAGGGATATGGGGGTCTTCTTCTAAGCGTTTTAAGGAGTCATAACATCTTCTTTTTTCCATGTCCTCTACTGAATCCAGATATTTTATCGCATCTGGGTGGAGAAAAACGGAGTAACTCATTCCAATCCTCTGCTGTTGCCATACTCCTTCAGAGAAATGTGTTTTTCCTTATCTTTTTCCGCTTTTTCGTGCAGAAATTCTGTGTAGTCATCTAAAGCTTGACGTAGGAGTTCTCGTATGTATTCTGCTTTGGAGGTATAATGCCTTACTCTCACTATCTCCTCCAGTTCCTCGTATTGTTCGTTGGGGATTCTTACATTGAGGGTTTTTGTTGCTGTGGTAGTCATATTTAATACTATGGTAATTCGAATATAAAAAATCACATCTCTTTAATGAGTGGATCGTAGAAATTAGATAGAG